>JAJZYE010000091.1 GCA_021806055.1 Actinomycetes bacterium
GAGTCCAGGCGCACGCCGTCGCGCTCCTCGTAGGGTTCGGAGCGGGGCTTGGCGAACTGACCCGCGATACGCCCCACTTTGATGACGGGTACTCCGGACGCGTAGGTCAGGGCCACCGCCATCTGCAAGATGACCTTCAACTTGTCACGAATCGAGTCGGCGGACCCCTCGTCGAAGGACTCGGCGCAGTCGCCGGCCTGGAGCAGGAAGGCGTCGCCGGCCTCCACCTGGGACAGGTGCTCGGTCAGGCGACGGGCCTCGCCCGCGAAGACCAGGGGCGGCTTGGCGGCCAGCGCGGCCTCCACGCGTGCGAGGTGCTCGGGGTCGGGCCAGGTGGGGCTCTGCGCGACCGAACGATCGCGCCAGCTGTGCGGCGTCCAGGAGGGGGCGAGCGAACTCACGTCTGTAGCGTAGGGGCTGGCGTGGTGAGTCGCAATCACACGCCGTCGGTGCGGTTCCCCCGTGGGCGGGCGGGCCGTTAGGCTCGGGAGGTGACTGCACGGCGGATCGGCCTCTTCGGCGGCACCTTCGACCCCCCTCATCTGGGCCACGTGGCCGCGCTGCGGGCCGCCGCGCACACGGGTCGCTTCGATCGCATTGAGGTGACCGTCGCCGGAGATCCCTACCTGAAGCGCGACGCCGGCCCCGTGCTGCCGGGCGAGTTGCGCCTGGCCATGGCTCACGTCGCCTTCGACGGGCTGGAACTCGTCCACGTCTCGGATCGCGAGATCCGTCGAGCGGGGCCCTCCTACACCATTGACACGGTGCTCGAACTCCGTGGCGAGTGTGACGAGGTGGATCTCATCGTCGGCGGGGACCTGACGTCCCAGCTCGACTCGTGGCACCGCGCGGCCGAGTTGGCCGCCCTCGTGCGCGTGGGGATCGTGCCCCGGCCCGGGGGCGCCGCGACCCTGGCGCCTCGCTGGCACGCCTACGAGATCCCCATGAGTCCCGTCGACCTGTCCAGCACGTTCATTCGTGAACGGCTCCTGAGCGACGAGGACTTACGACAGGTCCTGCCCGCCGCGGTCGTGCCGATGTACGAGAGTTTTCGGGAGTAGAGTCGGGTCGTCATGGCGGTTCGACTGTTCGATCTGACTGAGGCGCAGTCTGCGCGACTGCCCGTGCTGGAGGCTGCTCCACGTCGGCGACGCGAGTTGCGCCGGGTGCGTCGTCGATGGGCGGCGGTGGCCGTGGTCAGTGTGGGGGCGCCGTTCGTTGCGGCGCTGGTGGTGCTGGAGATGGTGCACTGAGCGCGGCCGTGACCGGTGTCGCGGCCGTTCCGGGACCGTTCGATCCCTACGTCGCGTCGATCGTGGAGGCGACGCTGCGTGCGATCGACGAGAAGGCCGGGCTCGACGCGGTGGTGCTGGACATGCGGGGCCTCGTGGACTCCTTTGACGCGTTGGTTCTGGTGACCGGTCGCGGCGATCGCCACGTGCGTACGCTGGCCGAACACATCGAGGCGCTGGTCGCCCGTGACGCCACGGTGCGACCCCAGCACGTGGAGGGCTGGGCGTCGGCGCAGTGGATCGCCCTGGACTTTTGCGACGTGATCGTGCACGTCTTCGATCCCGCGGCGCGCGCCTACTACGACCTCGAGCATCTCTGGAGCGCGGCGAGCGCCCATCGACCTCAGCTCGCGCCCTAGCCGTTCAGCAGGCTCTGGTAGTCACTGGCGGTGACCACTTGCGCCGTTCCGCCGTGGGGGAGTGGCGAGCGCTGGACGACGCCCGCGACGGTGATCTCGATCCCGCGGGTGGCGCCGACGTGCGCCGCGGTCATGGCGAGTTGGCCGGTGGCCAGCACGGCGCGCTGGTGCGAGAGGGCGCTGAGTGGCGTGGCCAAGTCGATGTAGCCGACGTGCTGGCGAACGACGGCTTGGACGATGACGAGACTGCGCGGTAGTGCGCTCGTGAAACCAGTCGCGGCCTCGATGGGTGTCGGGCCGAGCGTGAGCTCCTGGAGCACTGACGCCAGGGTCGGCGGCGTGGGCACGATACGGCTGGATGGCGAGAGGTGACCCGTGGCGTCGACGATGTAGACCGGCTGGGTGATGAACGTGACGTGCCCGTTCGCGGTTCCCGGGATTGTCTTGCCCAGGAGGCCGAAGTGCACGGTCTTGGGGCTGATGACCACCGGCGCGCTCGCGGTCGGTACCAGGGTGCACCCGGCGAGGAGGAGCCCCGCCACGGCGAGGCCACCGGCCACGGCGGCTCGTCTCATTCGTCGGGCTCCTCGCTGAGGGGAAGCCGTATCTGGAAGCGGGCCCCACCCTCGGGACTGGTCAACGTCGCGATCGTACCGTGAAAGGCCGCCACGTGCTCGCGCACGAGCGCCAGTCCCAGGCCCGATCCGTGGGCTCGCCCGCGGTCGTGCGCGGCCCGGCCGCGAAAGAACCGCTGGTAGATCCGCTCGCGTTCTTCGAGGGGCACACCGGGTCCGGCGTCGTCGACGTTGATGACCAGGGACGCGTCCTCGACGGCGATGCGTACCGCGCTGATGCCGCCGGCGTAGCGCTGGGCGTTGGCGGTGAGATTCGTGATGACCCTCTCGAAGCGGCGCCGGTCCACGCTGATCCGCACCCCGTTCACCTCCTCCGCGACGTCCAGGGGCGGTGGGTCGCACCCGAAGTGGCGTGCGGCGCTGCGCACGGACTGGTCCACCAGCTGTCCGGCGGGCACGACCTCGATGAGGTGGCCCGCGGCGCCGGCGTCGCTGCGAGCCATCTCCAAGAGGTCCTCCACGAGTGCCTGGAAGATCGCGAGATCCGCGCACAGCAGGTCGAGGCTCTCGCGCCCGACGGGGGACAGTTCGTCGCGATGGCGCTGCAGTACCGCCGTTGTCGTGGCCATCGTGGTGAGCGGTGAGCGGAGCTCGTGGCTCACGTCGCTCGCGAAGCGCGCGTCGCGCTCCATTCGTTCGACGAGGCGACTGACCATCGTATTGAACGAGTCGGTGAGCTTTTGGACTTCGGCGTCGGCGCGACCGACGACGAGTCGCGTGGTCAGCTCGCCCTCGGCGATGGCGGCCGCCGCCGTCGACACCTCCTCGAGGGGCCGCACCGCGCGCTGGGTGAGCCACATTCCACCGCTGATGCCCAAGACGGAGGTGAGCAGTGCTCCCAGGATCAGCACGAGGAGCAGTGTGTGCAACGTGTGTTCGAGGCGGCCGAGGGGAAAGACCTGGAAGACCTGGGTCTCCACGGCGGGGATCGGCACACCGACCACGAAGATCAGCCGATGGCCGTGAGCGAGCAACGTCTGGTCCACGACTCGACCGTTGTCGACCATCGTGACGATGTTGTTGGTCACGTCCGTGGTCGCGGCACCGTGGCTCTTGGAGAGCCACTGGTGGTGGGTGTGAACGAGGACGCTGGACCCCGTGGCGGTTTCGATGGAGTTGAGGATGCTGGGCAGCTGGGGGGGTGCCGTATAGAGAGTGCTGCGAATCAACGCCGCGTTGACGAAGCTCTGGTGAAGGTCCGTCTGCTGTTGGTTGTTGACCAGCACGCGCTGGACGCCGAAGAAGGTGAGTGCGGCGAAGATCGAGCTCAGCGCCAGCGCGCCCACGCCGAAGGTGACCAGAAGGCGGACCCGCAGGCTGCGCAGGCGCACTACAGCACCAGCTTGTACCCGGCGCCTCGGACGGTCACGAGGAAGACGGGGTTCCCCGGATCCGGCTCGATCTTCGTGCGCAGACGTCGTATGTGGACGTCCACGAGGCGGCTGTCGCCGAAGTAGTCGTAGCCCCACACCCGCTCGAGGAGGTCCTCGCGCGACAGGACTCGGCCGCTGACCGACGCCAGGTCCGTCAGGAGGCGAAACTCGGTTGACGTGAGGTGCAGCTCGCTGCCGTCGGCGTGGCGGACCACGCCCTCGTCGGGCACCACCCGTAGATCGCCGAGGGCGAAGGCGTTGGCGCCGTTGTGGGGACGCCGGCGCAGGTGGGCGCGCACTCGCGCGAGTAACTCCTCGGGGACGAAGGGCTTGGTGACGTAGTCGTCGGCCCCCGACTCGAGGCCCTGGACGACGTCGGTGGTGTCGTTGCGAGCCGAGACGATCACGATGGGGACGTCGCTCAGCGAACGCAACTCGCGGCACGTCTCGAAGCCACTGATGCCCGGCAGCATCAGGTCGACCACCGCGACGTCGGCGTTGATGCGGGTGAACAGCCCGATGCCGTCCTCGCCGCTCGGAGCGTCGTCGACCTCGAAGTCCTGGCTCTCGAACATGAGACGCAGCGCGCTGCGAATGTGGTCGTCGTCCTCTACGATCAAGATGCGCGGCACGGTACCTCCTTGGGTACTTAAGACTACCGAGGTGCTCGGCCAAAGCGAAGTTGCTGGCTAGCCTGAGGGCGTGGACCGACGCCACGTAGTACGGCGCGCGACGGCGCATGCGGGCCCGCAGTGGCATCTGGACGAGTTCGTGGCGACGCTGCGGGTGCAGGATCGCTCGCCCGCGACCCAGCGTGCCTACCGCAGTGACGTGGAGCGCTTCGCGCTGTGGTCCGGCGAGTCCGGCGTCGAGGGACCGTCGACGGTGACCCATCGCGTGCTGCGCGCCTACCTTACCGACATGACCACGCACGGCGACGCGCGATCGTCCATCGCGCGTCGCCGTGCGTCGTTACGGCGCTACTTCGCGTGGCTGGTGGAGCGTGGTCACCTGGCCCAGAGTCCCGCCGCGCGGCTGATGGCGCCACCGACGCCGTCGCGGCTCCCCACCCTGGTCGTGCGCGAGCAGCTCGACGTCCTGTTGGACGAGGATTGGGGCGACGACGAGTGGGCCCTGCGGGACCGGGCAGTGTGCGAGGTCCTCTACGGAGCGGGCCTGCGCGTCAGTGAGTTGTGCGACCTCGACGTCGGTAGCGTCGACTTTTACGGCGGGCTGGTACGGGTAATGGGAAAGGGCCGTAAGGAGCGCGTGGTTCCACTGCACCCCCGAGGCCTGCGCGCCGTGGCGCGCTGGCTCGAGGATGCCCGCGACGACGTGGCGGACGAGGCGTCACCGCGTGAGGCTCTCTTCTTGAACCGGCGTGGTCGCCGTTTGGGTCCACGCGACGTGCGTCGCATGCTCGACCAGCGCGTAGCGCGGGGTCACGTGCACCCCCACGCACTTCGCCACACCTACGCGACCCACCTCGTCGAGGGCGGCGCCGATCTGCGAGTCGTCCAGGAACTGTTGGGACACGAGAGCCTGACGACGA
>JAJZYE010000092.1 GCA_021806055.1 Actinomycetes bacterium
TGGATCGTGGTCTCACCGCGGCCGCACCCGTCCCATCAGGAGCCGTTGGTCGACTAGGCCCTCCCCGCGACGGGGCTGACGTGGCCGGGATGCGCCGGGGTCCTGATGCTGCGCGGTCCTGATGCCCCGGAGCCGCGTCGTGCGGCCATCGCTCGTGGTTCGCTCTCCTGCGTGAAGGTGGCCGTGTCCGTTGTCGTGGTTGGCTCGGCGGTCGCCGTCGGCGTACGCGCGCCACCAGTGCCACGCGATCGCGGGCGGTGACGGGCGCCGGGGAGACGAGACCGTCGCGGCTGTCGTGTCGTGTCGTCGTGTGCACCACACTCGCTGGGTCGGGGCTCTCACAGGTGCTCGTCCCGGGCTTCGGGGAGTCGGCTCTGCGCGGCGGCGATGGTGTCGGTGTCCGGGGGGTGGTGCTCTCGTGACGGCGCGCTGGACGCCACGGCACTCACCCGCGGCGTCGCGACGGGGTCCGTCGGATAAGGGCTACGACGCGGGGAGGGCTAGGGCACGAACAGCGACCCACCGTTAGGCTGACGCGGTGGCTCGCCTCGCCGTCCTCTCGTATCACACGTCGCCGCTCGCGCAGGCGGGCACCGGCGACAGTGGTGGCATGAACGTGTACGTGCGCGAGTTGTCGAGCGCGCTGGCCCGCCAGGGTCACGAGGTGGACGTGTTCACTCGTCGTGATCGACCCGACGAGCGCGATGTCGTGGTGGTGGAGCCGGGGTTTCGCGTCCACCACGTGACCGCGGGACCGGCCGCCCCCGTGGTGCGAGAGCAACTGAGTGCGTTCGTCGATGACTTCACGGACGCCGTGCGCGCCGCCTTTCGCTGCACTGGCGTGCCCGATGTGATCCACGCCAACTACTGGTTGAGCGGACTCGCTGGCCACCGGCTGAAGCACGAGATCCAGGTGCCGCTCATCATGACCTTTCACACGCTCGAACGGGTGAAGGCGGACACCTTTCGTGGCGAGTCGGAGGAACGCGCTCACCAGGAGGCGGCGATCGTCGCCTGCGCTGACGCGGTGCTGGCGAGTTGCGACGTCGAAGCCGAGCAGTTCGTGCGCTTCTATCACGCGGACGCGTCACGGGTTCGAGTCGTGGCGCCGGGGGTCCAGCACGCGTTCTTTGCTCCGGGGCATCGCCCTCAGGCCCGTCGCGCGGTAGGCCTGACTGTGGAGGAGCCGCTCCTGCTGTTCGTCGGCCGCCTGCAGGCGCTGAAGGGCGTCGACCTGGCGTTGGAGACGTTGATCGAGTTGCGCCGACGCGGTGAGCCATCCCAACTGGCGATCGTCGGTGGCCCGTCGGGCCCGGACGGCCGCGCGACGGTGGCCGCGCTGCACGAGCGCGTGCGCCGCGCCAACGTCATCGATCACGTGCACTTCGTCGCACCCCAGAGCCATCAACTGTTGTCGACGTGGATGAGGGCCGCGGACGTGACCCTGGTGCCGTCTCGTGCGGAGAGCTTCGGACTCGTGGCCCTGGAGTCGTCGGCGTGCGGGACGCCCGTCGTCGCCAGCGAGGTCGGTGGGCTCACCACGCTCGTCGAGCCTGGCGTGAACGGGATGCTGATGGCGAGCCGCGATCCGGGATTGTGGGCTGACGCGGTCGTCTCGATGCTCGATCCCGAGAACGCGACGGTCCTGTCGACGGGGGCGGTGCTGAGCGCACGTCCCTACACCTGGCGCGGCGCCGGTGAGTCGTTGGCCAGCCTGATCGAGGAGCTGTCCCTCGCCCAGCTGGTGCACTGCTAGCCCTGGCCGGCGCGCGCCGTGGGGTTCGTCGCGACGCCGTCGTGGTGTGGGCCCCGCGGGTGAGGACCCGGTAGCGTACGGTCGATGGGCTATCGGATCATCATCGTTGGCGGCGGCCGGATGGGGTCCGCGCTCGCCGAGGGACTCCTACGAGCGAGGTGGTGCGACCCGGCGGACATGCTCATCATCGAGACGTCGCGCGAGGCGCGCGACGAGCTCGCCCAACGGATCCCCTCCATCGAGACCGTGGCGTCCCTCGAACTCGTCCACGTGGACGAGGCGACCGGGGCCGTGCTCTGCGTGAAGCCGGATCAGGCGGAGGGCGCCGCTCGCCTGCTCGCGACCGTGGGAGTGGCGCGCGTGCTGTCGGTGGTGGCGGGCCTCTCGTGCGCCCGTGTGGAGGCGACGTTCCCCCGACCCGTGGCCGTGGTGCGGGCGATGCCGAACACGCCGGTTCTCGTGGGCAAGGGGGCTAGTGCGCTGGCCGGCGGCGCCCACGTCACCAGGGACGATCTCGACTGGGCGGAGTCGATCCTGGGCGCCGTGGGCGTGGTCGTACGCGTCACCGAGCGGCATCTGGACGCCGTGACCGGGCTGTCCGGCTCGATGCCCGCCTACCTGTACCTGGTGGTGGAGTCCCTGGTGGAGGCCGGCGTGCACCAGGGCCTGACGCGCGAGGTCGCGCGCCGTTTGGTGTACGCCACCTTCGAGGGATCCGCGGCGCTGCTGACGGCGAGCGGGGAGAGCCCCGAGTCCCTGCGCGCTCAGGTCACGTCCCCGGGGGGAACGACGGCGGCGGGCCTTCGCGTACTGGAGAACCGGGCGGTACGCGGTGCCGTGCTCGACGCCGTCGCCGCGGCGGCCGATCGCAGTCGGAATCTGTCTCGCTGAGATGCGCCACTAACCTGGGCCTATGGCGGCGCCCCGACTTCGCTCGAGGAGACTCTCCGAGCCGACGATCAGCCGGCTTCCCATCTATCAGCGGATCGCGCAGAGTTGGTTGGAGCGCGGTGAGAGCCGCATCGACTCGAGTCGCATCGGCGAGCTGGCCGGGGTGACGGCCACGACCGTGCGCCGCGATCTCGCCGGTCTGGGCACCCTCGGCACGAGGGGTACCGGCTACGACGTCACGCTCCTCAACGAGCGAATAGGTGAGGCGCTCGGCCACAACCGTCGCTACACGGTGGCCGTGGTCGGGTTGGGGAACTTGGGCCGCGCTCTCGTGAACTCGTCCAACTTCCTGATACGTGGCGCCGTTCTCAGCTCCCTCTACGACGTGGACGCCGACGTGATCGGCTCGACGATCGCGGGGCACGTCGTGCGCGACTTCGCGGGGCCGATCGAGCAGGCGACCGTGGCCGTGCTGTGCGTGCCGGCGTCGGCGGCCCAGGAGGCGGCAGACCGCCTCGTCGCGGCCGGGATCCACGGGCTGCTCAACTTCGCCCCCCAAGTGCTGAGTGTGCCGATCGGCACAGCGGTGCACTACGTCGACTTCTCGATCGAGCTGCAGATCTTGATGTACCACCTCAACAACGGCACCGGTCCGCTGGGTGGTGGCGTGCTCCACTCGCTCGGCCTTTCGGCGGGGACGTAGCGGTGGCGCTCATCTCCGTCGGGTTGGATCACGATCACGTGTCCCGCGACCTGCTCGAACGGGCCGCCGTGCCCGAGCACGACTGGAGCAAGGTGCTGCGCACACTGGTCGCGCAGCGCAACGTGCACGAGGCCGTCTTCGTGTCGACGTGCCTGCGCACTGAGGTGGTGGCGACGATTGACCTCTACCACGGCGCGATCGAGGACATCACCGTCACCCTCGCCGAGGTGACGGGGCTCGATCGCGCGCAGTTCGACAGTCAGTTGACCGTCCACTTCGATCGGGGTGTCGTCACCCACCTCTTCCAGGTGGCGGCTGGTCTGAAGTCCATGGTGCCGGGCGAGTTCGAGATTCTCGGCCAGTTGCGTCGCGCGCTGGACGTGGCGAGCGAGGAGCAGACCGTGGGCGGCGAGCTGACGGAACTCTTTCACCGGGCACTGGCCGCGGGGCGGCGAGTGCGCGCCGAGACCGGGATCGCCCGGGGCACCACCAGCTTCGCGCAGGCCAGCGTGTCGATGGCGCGCGCCGAGCTGGGCGAGAGCCTCGCGGGTGCAGACGTGCTGGTGGTGGGCGCGGGCCAGCTGGCCACCGGCGTGGCTCGTAGCATGCTCGACCTCGCCCCCGCGGTGGGGACGGTCACGATCGTCAATCGCGGCGAGGCGCGGGCCGCGACGCTCGTTCGTTCGCTCGACGATCCTCGAGCCGTGCTCGCGCCCTGGACGTCGCTGGCCGCGCACGCGGTGCGTTCGCGGTTGATCGTGATGGCGATCGAGGCGACGGCGCCGGTCGTGACGCGCGCGATGCTCGAGGCCACGGCGCACGACGTGATGATCGTGGACCTCGGCGTGCCGCGCACGGTGGCCGCGGACGCCGCGGCGCTCGCTCGTGTGCGCCTGGTCGGCCTCGAAGAGGTGGGAGAGCGCGTGCGCGAGGCCATCGGGGCGCGCCAGGGGGAGCTCGACCAGGCACGCGACTTGGTGCGCCTCGACGTGGAGCGCTTCGTCGACGATCAGCGCGCCCGGGGCGCGGCCAGCATCGTTCGCGACTTGCGCGGGCACTTCGATGAGGTGATTGACGCGGAGCTGGCTCGACGTGAGCACGACCTGGAAACGCTCAGTGAGGCGCAGCGCGACCTGGTGCGCTCCGTGGTCCGTTCGGTGGTGGCGAAGATCGCCCATCGCCCCACCGTCGTCCTGCGCGACGCGGCGGGGACCGATCAAGGGGCTCGACTCACCGAGGCCACGCGCCAGTTGTTCGATCTATGAGTGTGGTGCGCCTCGCGACGCGCCGTTCGCCCCTCGCCCGCCGACAGGCGACCTACGTGGCCGACCGGTTGGCGGCGATCGGCGTGCGCAGTGAGCTGGTTGAGGTGCACACCCACGGTGATCTGCAGCACGACGTGCCCCTCGCCGCGCTCGGTGGCCGCGGCGCGTTCGCGCTCGAGGTGCAGCGAGCCGTGACGGAGGGCGACGCGGACGTGGCGGTGCACAGCGCCAAGGATCTGCCCAGCCTGACCCCCGAGGGGCTCGTGCTGGCGGGGGTGCCCGAGCGGCGCGATGCCGCGGACGTCCTGGTGGGACGGGCGCTGGCCGGACTGGGACCGGGCGCCACCGTCGCGACGGGATCGCCCCGCCGGCGGGCTCTGCTCCTCGAGCGGCGTCCCGACCTGCGCGTCGTCGAGCTGCGCGGCAACATGGCGCGCCGCCTGGCGGCGCCGGGTCACGACGGTGTGGACGCGGTGGTGGCCGCGGCGGCGGCGCTGGAACGCCTCGGCGAGTTGGCGCGCGTGTCCGAGCGCCTCGACCCGGCCTGGTTCGTCCCGCAGGTCGGGCAGGGAGCCCTCGCCCTCGAGGTCCGG
>JAJZYE010000093.1 GCA_021806055.1 Actinomycetes bacterium
GGCCACGCCGATCACCGCGCACTCGGCCACGTCGGGGTGTGACGCGATGATCTCCTCGATCTCACCGGTCGAGAGACGGTGCCCGGCGACGTTGATCACGTCGTCGACGCGCCCCATCACGAACAGGTACCCGTCCTCGTCGAAGTGCCCCCCGTCGCCGGTCAGATAGTAACCCGGCGTGTGACTGAGGTAGGCCTCGGTGAACTTGTTGTCGTCGCCCCACACGCGCGAGGTGCACCCCGGCGCCAGCGGCAGCTTCACCATGATCAGTCCCTCGACGCCGGGGGCCACCTCGGCGCCGGCCTCGTCGAAGATCCGTACGTCGTAGCCGGGCACCGGCACCGTCGGTGAACCCGGCTTGACCGGCATGGGGTCCAACCCGACCAGGTTGGCGGCGATGGGCCACCCGGTCTCGGTCTGCCACCAGTGGTCGATCACCGGGATCTTCAGCTGCGAGCTGGCCCACGAGTAGGTCTCGGGATCGAGGCGCTCACCGGCCAGGAACAGGTAGGACAGCGAGGAGAGGTCGTACTGGGCCAGCAGCGATCCCGTCGGGTCCTCGCGCTTCACCGCGCGAAAGCCCGTCGGCGCCGTGAAGAACGTCTTCACGCCGTAGTCGGCGATGACGCGCCAGTAGGCACCCGCGTCGGGCGTTCCGACGGGCTTGCCCTCGTAGAGCACGGTGGCGCAGCCGGCCAGCAGGGGCGCGTAGACGATGTAGGAGTGACCGACCACCCAGCCCACGTCGGACGCAGCCCAGAAGACCTCCCCCGGCTGGGTGCCGTAGACGTTGGCCATGCTCCAGTGCAGCGCCACCGCGTGGCCGCCGTTGTCGCGTACGACACCCTTGGGACGGCCGGTCGTGCCCGAGGTGTAGAGCACGTACAGCGGGTCCGTGGCCGCCACCGGCTCGCAGGGCACCGCGCGGGCGCGCTCCATGGCGTGGGCCCAGTCCACGTCGCGACCCTCCACCATCGAGGCCTCGGCCTGGGGTCGCTGGACGATGACGCAGTGCTCGGGCTTGTGAGCGCTCTCCTCGAGCGCGGCGTCGAGTAGCGGCTTGTACTCGATCACGCGCGCCACCTCGATACCGCACGACGCCGACACGACCACGCGCGGCGTGGCGTCCTGCACGCGCAGGGCCAGCTCGTGCGCGGCGAAGCCGCCGAAGACCACGGAGTGCACCGCCCCGATCCGTGCGCAGGCCAGCATCGCGATGACCGCCTCGGGGATCATGGGCAGGTAGATCACCACCCGGTCGCCCTTGCGCACGCCGAGGTCGGTCAGGACCCCACCGAAGCGCGACACCTGATCAAGCAGCTCCGCGTAGGTGTAGCGCGCCCTGACCCCCGTGACCGGGCTGTCGTAGATCAGCGCGACCTGATCACCGCGGCCGCGCTCGACGTGGCGGTCCACCGCGTTGTAGCAGGTGTTGAGCTCGCCGTCGGCGAACCACTGGTACAGCGGTGCCCTCGAGCGGTCGAGCACCGTCGTCGGCTCCCGGTACCAGTCGATGCCCCGCGCCGCCTCACCCCAGAACCCTTCCGGGTCCTCGATGCTGCGCCGCCATACGTCACGATAGGTCTGTCCCACGGCCCCCCCTCGGCTCACGCCACTCAACCTCTCTTTATACCTGAACTTTCTTCACCGCCACGCCGCCCCCCGTAGGGCCTTTCGTCCCGGTGCGCCGCCTCGCCTCACGGCCCGACGAGCGCCGACACGCGCGCGACCAACCCCGCGTCATTGGTGGCCTCGTAACCCGGGGTCGCGTAGACGTAGAGCAGGTGCGCCGCCGCGGGCGCCTCGCCCGCGGCGACGAGGTACGCGGCCTGCGACAGGATCCCGAGCTGCTCGAGGGCGTCACGAAAGTGCCACGCGCCGAACTCCTCGTCGTCGCGGCAGCGTCGCACGGTCGCCAGCGTGGCCACCAGGCGCTCGCGCAGGGCGTCGGCGAGCGTCGGGTCACTCGCGCCCTCGAGCACCGTCAGCAGCCGCGCTTCGACGACCTCGAGGATCGCCAGTCGCCGCAGATCGTGCAGCACCTGGGCCACCAGAACGTTGTGGGTGCCCTCCCAGGACTCGTAGACGATGGCGTCGCGGTACAGCCGCGGCAGGACACTGAACTCCTCGATCGTCCCGTTACCCCCGAGGACCTCGATGCCGGCGCGCGCGACCGCCGTCGCCTGGCGCGACACGACGAACTTGGTCGCGTTCACCAGGAAGCGGTGGTAGAGGCGATCGTTCTCGCTCGCGCTCTCGTCGTCGATCCGGTCCTCCATGGCGGTCAGGGCGAAGACCAGGTGCAGCGCACCCGCCCACTGCGCGGTCATATCGGCCACGGTGCGCCGCACGTCCGCGAAGTGGTCGATGGTCACGCCGAAGGCCCGGCGCGCACGCGCGTAGCCTCGCGCCTCGAGAACGGCGCGACGCATGATGCCCGCGCTGCCCACCGCCGTCATCCACCGACTCGTGTTCAAGACCACCGACACCGCCGTCTTGAAACCCTCGTCGACCGGTCCGATCGGCCACGCGCGCGCGTCGACGAAGTCGATCTCGCCCGACGCCAAGCCGCGCGTGCCCAATTTGTCCTTCAACCGGCGCAGCGTGAAGCCATTCGGCTGGCCGTCGATGAGCCGTGGTACCACGAAACTGCCCAGTCCCGCCGTCCCCGGAGCGTCACCCACCCGCGCGGTCACGAAGAACTGGTCGGCGTCGGCCACCGAGCAGAACCACTTCTCGCCGGTGATCCGGTACGTCCCGTCGGTCTCGGCGACCGCCACGCAGGCGTTGGCGCCGACGTCGCTCCCGCCCTGGACCTCGGTGAGGAACTGCGCGCCGCGCTGGGCTCGCGCGTAGTGCGCGTCGACCAGCGGAGCCAGGAACCGCTCGCGCACCCCCGCGTCGGCGCGGCGGCGCAGGGCCCGCGCCAGGCCGATCGTGCACGTGGCGGGGCAGGCGTGTCCGGCCTCACCCTCGAGCGACAGGAGATAGAGCAGCGTGGCCTGCTCGTAGGCCCGTCCCGGCAGCCGCGAGAGCGCGACGACCTCGCTGGCCCACACCGCCGCCCCCGCCTCGTGGTACGCGGGGTCGAAGGACACCGCCTCGCGGCGATGTCCCACGCCGTCGTAGCGCTCCAGCTCGGGTAGGTGCGAGCGCTGCTCGTAGCGCGCGGCGGCCGGACCCACCACCGCGACCACGGCGCGAGCGAACGTCGAGGCGCTCTCCTCCAATGCACGGCGCCGCTTGCCCTTCAGCGCCCGACTCAGGATGGCGCGCAACTGCTCGTCGCTGGTGAACGGGTCCCTCGGGTAGGCCGCCCGCCACTCATCGAGGGCGGCCCGCGCCTCGTCGTAGCTCATAGGTGCAGTATGGTCGCGCGCGGCGCGTCAGCGCCACTCGGCGTCGCGACGCGCCGCCATCAGGATCCGCGAGAAGTACAACGTGTAGGGCCCCGACCCGACCTCCTCGCGCAACGCCTCGCGATAGCGCGCCACGAAGCGCTCCCAGCCCACCTCCCCCAGTGGCCCGCGCAGGCGCGTCAGCGTCGTCCCCTTCATCCACTCGACCACCGCGTCACTCGACGCCAGGTGGTGGACGTAGACCCGCTGTGCCACGTACGGCGCACCGGCGCCGAGATCCACCAGGATCCGTGCGTACTCCTCGGGGCCGAGGACGTGGGCGGCCACCACGTCGACCGGGGGATCGTCGAGCACGTCGGCGGCCAGTCGCGCCGCGAGGCGGTGCGCGACGTGGTGCGCGTTGGCCGGCACCTGCACGACCAGTTGGCCCCCCGGGGCCAGCGAGCGGAACCAGCGCGCCAGCACGCCGCGGTGGTCGCCCACCCACTGGAGTGAGGCGTTGGCGATGAGGACGTCGTAGGCGCCGGGCTCGTCGAAGGTGGCGAGGTCGCCGAGCGTGAAGTCGACGCGATCGCCGGGTCGGGCCCCCGCGCGCGCCGCCTCGATCATTGCCGACGACGAGTCGATCCCGCGAACCCGTCGCGCGCCGAGGGCCGTCGCGAGGCGGCGCGTCAGGCGCCCGTCGCCGCAGCCCAGGTCCACGACCGTCGGATTCGCCACCGGCGCCAACAACGCGCGGAGGTCCCAGAACGGCTGCTCGCGCTCGCTCGCGAACAACCGATACTGATCGGGCTGCCAGGCGTCCACCGTCACCACCATCCCAGTATCGCCGCGTCGCCTCCGCGGGTGGCGGATCGCGGAGGCCGCGAGGACCGCGCCACGACGGGCTCAGATCTTCTCGGGGACCATCTCGATCGCCCCGCAGGGGCACTCGCTGACGCAGATGCCGCACCCCTTGCAGAAGTCGTAGTCGATCGCGTAGCGCTCGCCCCCACCGAGCTTGATCACCGCGTTGTCGGGGCAGACGCCGAAGCAGTTGTCGCACTCGAAGCAGTTGCCGCACGACAGGCACCGGCGGGCCTCGAACAGCGCGTTCTCCTCGTTCAGCCCCTGGACGACCTCGTCGAAGGTGCTCTGGCGACGGATCTTCTCCAGCTCGGGGCGACGGGTGCGCGGCGCATCGGCGTAGTACCACGTGTTCAGCCGGTCGAAGGACGCGAGCTCGTGGCGCGGCGCGACCTCGCGCACACGATCGTTCACGTAGTCGTCGATGCTGCGCGCGGCGTGCTTGCCGTGACCGACGGCCACGGTGGCCGTGCGGTCAGCCGGCACCGCGTCCCCGCCGGCGAAGACACCGGCGTGACCCGTCATCATCGTCGGCGCCACCTCGACCACGCCGTCGCGGATCACCACCCCCGGCGCCCGCTCCAGGAGAGAGAGGTCGGTATCCTGGCCCAGCGCCAGCACGAGAGCGTCGGCGTCGAGCTCCTCCAGCTCACCGGTGGGCTCGGGGAAGCCGGCGTCGTTCAGGCGCATCGTCTCGAGCACCAGGCGCTCACCCTCGAAGCGGTTCACCGTCGAGAGCCACCGCATGGTGACGCCCTCGCCCAACGCCTGGGCGAACTCCTCCTCGTTGGCGGGCATGTGCTCCCGGTTGCGCCGGTAGACGATGACCGCGTCGGTGGCGCCCAGGCGCCGCGCGGTGCGCGCGGCGTCGAAGGCGGTGTCGCCGCCCCCGTAGACCACCACCCGGCGCCCCAGCAGCGGCGGGTCGTCGTCGGCCACCTGATGCAGGAAAGTCACGGCATCCACGATGCGCGACGAGTCCCCCGCCGGGATC
>JAJZYE010000094.1 GCA_021806055.1 Actinomycetes bacterium
GGCGCACGACCACGCGGCGCGGCACCGCGACCAGGCTCGCGAGCCCGAGCAGGGCGATGACGATCGGGAAGATCGCGAGGAACCACCGGTAGGCGAACGCCCCGGCGGCGACGTTCACGCGGTTCGTCCCGAGGCGGACGGTCGTCTCTCGGAACAGGGACCACCACCGACGCGTCCGTACGCCGCGCGAGCGCGTCGTCGACGCGGCGGCGCGCAACGCCCGGCGCGCCAACACCGCGCGAGTCGCCCGCCCGGCACCCGCACGACGTCGACGACCATGCCCCATCTAACCACCGACCTCTTCCCCGACCGCCGTCACCGCCCCTCGCGCCCGTCCCGCGCCCGCCGTGGCGCGAGCGTCACTACGATGAGCCTGGTCGAGAGTGAGACGCGTGACGGCCTTTCAGGACTACTACCCCGAACACCTCGCGCACTGCTACGGGTGCGGGCGGCTGAACGAGCACGGCTACCACATCCGCACGACGTGGGATGGCGAGGACAGCCTGACGCACTTCACACCCGAACCGTTCCACACCGCGGTCCCGGGGTTCGTCTACGGCGGACTCCTCGCCTCAGTGATCGACTGCCACAGCACCGGCACCGCCGCGGCCGCCGTGTACCGCCTCGAGGGGCGCGCCATGGACAGCGAGCCCGCCGTGCGCTACGTCACCGGATCCCTTCTCGTGACCTACCTCGCACCCACCCCGCTGGGACCGACGTTGGTCGTGCGCGGCCACGTCCGCGAGATCAAGGGACGCAAGGTGGTCGTCGACTCCACCGTCGAGGTCGACGGAGTGCTCACCGCGCGCGGTGAGGTCGTCGCCCTGCCGATGCCCGCCTCCTTCACGACGTAGCCACCCGCCGTCGCTACCAGTGCAGGAAACGCCACGTCAGGACGGACCCGCTGATGGCCGACGTCGTGCGCACCACACTGCTCACGCGCTGGTTCCCGAGGCTCAGGGTGACGGTGCCGATGGTGCTGCCGGCGGCGAGCTGGGCGGGCACCCGACCGCGTACACGCATCGCCACGTGCACCACCGAGCCACCCAGCGCCACGAGGTGCAACGACGAGGCCGTGACCACGGGTATCACCTGTCCGTTGGCCGCCTGGTAGTGCGCCACCGTGGACCCCGCTGCGAGGACGACGTGGCGCACACTCTGGTCGAGCGAGGCAATCAGGTGGCGGGCGTCGCGCAACGCCGTGGGGATGGGCGTCACCCCCTGCGTACCCAGGATCACACCGAGCAGGCCGACGCGATCGGAGCCGACCCGGTCGTTCGCCGCGACCACCAGGCAGCCGCCGCTCTGGGGCAACCACCCCGTCTTCACACCGTCGATGCCGTCGGTACCGAGATCGGCATTGACGTTATACACCACCCCGGCGACGGGGAAGGTGGCTTGGGGCATCGCCACGATCCCCGCGAAGACCGGGTTCCTCATCGCCACCTGCGCCAGGAGAAGCTGATCGGTGGCCGTCGAGAGCGTGGCGGGGTCGACGCCACTGGTGCCCGCGTAGGTGGTGTGGCGCATCCCGATCGCGTGCGCCAGCGCGTTCATCTGGGCCACGAAGGCCTGGCTGGTGCCCGCGTCCCACGTCGCCAGGAACTGCATGATGTTGTCCCCGGAGGGGATGAGCACCATCTCCAGGGCCTGCAGCTCGCTGATGGTCTCCCCCGCGCGCACCGCCACGACCGAGTCACCGCGCGCCTTCTCGAGGCGGTACTGCGCGACCTCGGCGGGTGTGATGGTGATCAAGGGGCCGCTCTCGCCCAGCGTGAGCGGATGATCGTGCAGGATGACCAGGGCCGACATGATCTTGGTCAGGCTCGCGATCGGGGTGGGCGTCTGGTTGTTCGTCGCGGCCACGGTCCCGAGGCCGCTGACCGCGACGGCCTCCTCGATACCACCGCTCGGGTCCACGCGAAACGGTGATCCGGGCTGCACCCAGGTACTCGCAAGCGACGGCACGAGACCCGGTTGGGGGCCCGGGCGCCCGAGTGCGGCGGCCACCCACACCACGAGCAGGAGCAGCACCACCCCCACCACGAGTGCGGTACGGCGAGAGATCGGTGCGGTGGAGGCGTGCTCAGCCATTCGTGCGTCGGTTCCTTTCAGGTGAGCGGACGTGGAGGGGTACGGCGATCATCGGCGCGAGGGTGGACCCGGGCGCGGTGCGGCGACGCGTCACGACGTCAACGCCCTCGACGTCACCGTCACCGGCGTGCCGATGGGGTCGTAGCGAAACACGGTGGCGGCGACCGCCAACGGCACCTCGACGCAACCGTTGCTCTGAGGGAACCCGTAGGCGGCGCGCACGAAACCGTGCACGGCGACCGAGCCGTTGAAGTAGGCGACGTCGGGCACGCCCGGGTCGACGTAGCGGGTGCCGTTGGGATTGGTGCCACTCATGGTCGCGGTGACGAAGCGCAGACGAACCGGCCACGTACCGAGCGGCGTGGCCGCGCCGGGCGCGCCGGTGTTGACGAGGGTGCTCACGATCACTCGCCCGTCGCGCCACACGTCGAGGCGCTCCGGGCGGGCCTCGGACGCCACCAGGTAGGTGAAGGAACGCGGATCGCGCTGGCGCCCGGCCACCGCGGCGAGGAGCGCGGACCACACGTCGGCCTCGGGGATGCCGTTGACGGGCAGGCCGTGGTCGGCCTCGAAGGCCATCACCGCGCCCTGGTCCAGCGCGCTCCAGAAGCCGGCTCGAAAGAGGGTGCGCAACTCGGGCGGCGTCGCGTGGTAGCGCCAGCCGAAGACGCCCGGCTGGGGAGTGGGCGAGATCGCCGACGCCACCGTCGGCTCACTGGTCAGCGCGTCGGCGGCCGGCACGCCCGCGGGGGCGAAGGTCACCGGGAGATAGCCCAGCTCGGCCAGCAGCTGCTGCAGGCGGGTCACCGACGCGAGGGCCACCGTGAAGCGCACGCTGGTGGTACGGGTGGCTCGGGCGGCGCCGCGCGCCGGCACCGGAATCGCGACCTCGTAGGTCGCCCCCGGCGCCCAGAAGCCGCGCGGGCGAAACACCAGCGTGGTGGTGGAGCGCCAGGTCCAGCGCCCGGGCACCGGTGGCGTCAGGCGCGGGAGCTGCGCGGCGCTCGCCAGGGGCTCGCTCAGTCGCACGCGAATCGACGTCGTCCAGCCGACGTTGCCCGCTCCGGCGAGCGGCCAGGTCGCGAGAACGCGCAGCGGGGCGCGGCGCACTGACGCGGCGGGGGCCCGGGTGGCGACCACGATACCCCCCACGACCAGGGTGAGTACCACTACGGCGACCGTGCGACGACGAGCTCGCACGCGCGACGACGCCACGTGGCGCGCCCGATGCCGTGCCGTCGTCGCGCCCTTCACTGCGCCATCGTAGGGAGTGCCATTTCCCCTAGTCCAATACGCGAATACGAGGAATAAGATAAGTAGTACTTATGGATCTGCGACGCGTCTCGATCTTCCTCGAGGTCATCGACCAGGGCAGCTTCACCGCGGCCGCCGACGTGATCGGCTGTTCCCAGCCGGCAGTCTCCCAGGCCATCCGCGAGCTCGAGCGCGAACTGGGCACGCCCCTGTTCCACCGCATCGGCCGCCAGATCCGCCTCACGCCCGCGGGTGGCGCCCTCGTGGGACCGGCGCGGCGCCTGCGCGCCGACGTCGAGCTGAGCCGTGCGGCGGTGCGGGCCGTGGCGGGGCTGGAGGAGGGACGCCTGGACCTCGCCTGCCTGCCGACGCTGGCCGCCGCGCCCCTGGCCCCGCTGGTCGGGCAGTTCCACCAGTCCCACCCCGGACTCCTCGTGACCCTGGCGGCGCCCGAGGACACCGCGGAGGTCCTCGACCTCGTGCGCGGGGGCCGGGCGGAGGTTGGGATCGTCAACGACGTGCCGGCCGCGGACCTGACCACGCTGGCGATGGGCCGCCAGGACTTCCTCGTGGTCTCGCCGCCGGGCTCGCCCGTCAACGACACCCTGACCCTCGCGGACATCGGGGCGCGCTCCTTCGTGGCCCCACCGCGCGGGACCTCGTCGCGACGTCTGCTCGACGACGCCCTCGCCTCGATCGGGGTCGCCGCCCGTGTGGGCGTGGAGGCCGGCCAGCGCGAGGCGCTGCTGCCCCTGATCCTCGCCGGCGCCGGCACCGGACTGCTGCCGCGCCCCCTGGCCGAGCACGCGGCCCTGCTGGGCTGCGCCGTGTCGTCACTGTCGCCACCGATCTACCGCGAACTCACCCTGGTGCACCGCCCGGGGCCGCTCACCCCCGCGGCGCGAGCCTTCGTGCGCCTGGCGCACGAGTCGTCGACCGACGCGCAACGAGGCGTCACTAGCCTGAGTGGCGCGTGAGCATCCTCGTCGACCTCCAGCGAGTGACCCTGCACGGCGCCGAGCGACCCGTCCTGGACTCCCTCTCCCTCGCGGTCGCCACCGGCGACCGCATCGGTGTCGTGGGCATCAACGGCGCCGGCAAGACGGCCCTGCTGTCCATCGTCGCCGGCTCGCTGCTCCCCGACGAGGGCGAGGTGCGCCGCGGCCGCGACGTGCGCATCGCCGCCCTCGCCCAGGACCCCGCGCTGGCGGCGGGAACGGTGCGCGAGGCACTGGGCGCCTCGTGGGAGGGCGACGCCGTGCTCGATCGCCTAGCCATGACGCCCTTGGCGAACCAGGACACCGCGACGCTGTCGGGTGGCCAGCGCAAGCGCGTGGCGCTCGCGCGCGTCGTGACCCAGCCCGCGGACCTGCTCGTGCTCGACGAGCCGACCAACCACCTGGATCTCGACGCGATCTCGTGGTTGGAGGAGCAGATCCTGAGCTTTCGCGGCGGGGTCGTCCTGGTCAGCCACGATCGCACCCTGCTCGACCGCGTCACCACCCGCATGGTCGAGATCGACCGCGGCACCACCTACCTGCACGCCGGCGGCTACGAGAACCTCCTGGACGCCCAGGCGCGACGCGATGCGCTCGAGGCCACCACCGAGCAGGTGCGGCGCAATCTCGCGCGCACGGAGCTGGCGTGGCTGCGCCGGGGCGCGCGAGCGCGTTCCACCAAGCCACGCGCACGCGTCGACGCCGCGCAGCGGCTCCTGGCCACGGGCCCCGCGGCGGCGGCGCGCGAGGGGACCGCGGACTTCTCGATCGCCACCCCGCGCCTGGGCACCCACGTGATCCGGGCCCACCACGTGCGCGCCGACTACGGCGGGCGGACCCTCCTGGCCGACG
>JAJZYE010000095.1 GCA_021806055.1 Actinomycetes bacterium
CTGCAGCCCGAAGGTCTTGAGTACCGGTCCGGTGGGTGACGCCATCGCTAGGCCGTTGGGCCAGCTGGTGAGGATCGCGAGGCTGGTCCCGCTGACGGCCCCCGCGGCGAAGGAGGCGGTAACGCCAAAACCGTTGACCGTGCCGCCGCCGGCGCCGATCATGGCGCTCGCGTAGGCCGTCGGCCCCGTGGGCGCCATGGCCACGGCCGGGACCGCGCCCGCGCCGACCAGGGCGCCTGCGCCCAGAGTGCCGATCGCGAGTGCGCGCAGGGGGTAAAGGTAGGAGTGTCGTCGCACGAGTGAGCCTTTCTGTTGGTGTTACCTTCATCAACGCAGCGCGAGGCACTGTGGTTCACTGGCCGCGGCGATGAACCGCCGGGAGCGCTCGCGCGTTGTAGTGGTGAGACGCGACGCGACGCGACGCGACGCAACGCGAGGGAGGTGTGGTGGCGAGGAGACGAATTCACTCGTTCTCGCACGGTTCCGCGTCGCCCGCCGGTGACGTCGCCGCGCACGACGAGGCGGTGGCCGCTCTCTACGACGAGTGGGCGGCCCCCCTCTTCGCGTACGCGCTGCGCCGTTGCGGGAGCCGTGAGCGGGCCGAGGAGATCGTCCAGGACGCCCTGGTGCGCGCCTGGCGTCACCCCGAGGTGCTCGGCGCGTCGAGCGAGGAGCGTCGCGCGTGGCTCTACACCGTGGTGCGCAACGCGATCACCGACGCCTGGCGGCGCGACAGCGCCCGTCCCGCGATCGTCTCGTCACACGTGGAGGACGTCGCCGGCGACGGTGGGCTGGAGTGGGCCGTGGAGTCGTGGACGCTGCGTGACGCGGTGGCTCAGCTCAGTGAGGATCACCGACGCGTTCTGCACCACGCCTTCTACCTGGGCCACTCCGTCGACCAGACGGCAGCCGCGCTGCGGGTGGCGCCGGGGACGGTGAAGTCGCGGACCTACTATGCGCTACGCGCGCTACGGGTGATTCTCGAGGAGATGGGGTACGTGCAATGACTGATCACGATCACGACGAGGTACGCCTCGCGCTGGGCTCGTACCTCGCGGGCGCCCTCGACACCTCGTCGCGCCGGGAGGTGGAGGCGCACCTCGAACGCTGCGCGTCCTGCCGGCGCGAGGTGGCCGAGCTCGCGGTGCTGCCCGGGCTGCTCGCGCGCGTCGGGAGCCTGGTGGACGAGGAGCCTATCGAGGTGCCGGCGACGCTGCGGGCGGGCTTCCTGTCGCGCGTACGCGATGAGCGTCGCGCGCAGGTCGTCCGACTGCGCGCGTGGCGTGTGGCCGCGACGGCCCTGGCCCTGGTGGCCGCGTCGCTGCTCGTGGTCGTGGTGGCGCGCGCGCCGTCCTCGCCCGGTGGGGTGGGCTACGCGATGCGCCCGGCCAGTGCCGCGGTGCGACTGCGTGGCGTCGCGACGCTGACACCGAAGGCGTGGGGCACCGAGGTGTCGTTCTCGCTGCGCGGTGTGCCGGCGGGGTTGAGCTGTGAGGCGGTGGTGGTGACCGCCGACGGGGCGTTGCAGGTCATCGGTAACTGGGGGTCGACGCCGACGCACGCCGTGGAGGTGGTCGTGGCGACACGTCTGGCGACGCCGCAGCTGCGCGCGGTGCGCGTGGCGACACTCGACGGGCGCACGCTGCTGAGTGCCCGCGTCGCCTGAGCCCAGCTGGCGCCGTGCGCGCGCGTCGCGCAGACTGGGGCGGTGACGGGCACGACGGTAGGCACGGGGGCGGGGTTGCCCGCCGCCGCGTCCGGCGCTCGGCGTGTGCTGGTGGCGTTCGACAAGTTCCGCGGGACGGCGACGGCTGTCCAGCTGGGCGACCGGGTCGCCGCGGTGGTGCGCGATCACGGGTACGTCCCCGACCTCGCGCCGATGTCCGACGGTGGCGAGGGATTTCGCGAGGCCTTCCCGGGCCGGGATGTCGTGATCGCGGTGTCCGACGCCTTCGGGGCGCCCCACCCGGTCCCCGTGCGACGGCACCGCGACGGGGCCGAGCGGGTGGCGGTGGCGACCACGGCGGAGATCGTGGGTCGCGCCGACCACGACCCGCCGTCCGAGGACGCGTTGCGCGCCAGCTCCCGGGGCGTCGGTGAGCTTCTCGTGGCGCTGGGCCGGGCAGGAGTGTCGTCGGTGCTGCTGGGCGCGGGTGGCTCGGCCACCTCGGATGGCGGTCTCGGATGCTACGAGGTGTTGCGCGGCGCCGGCGGGTTGTCGCTGGCGGTCACCGTGGCTACGGACGTCACCGCGACGTTCCTCGCCGCGCGCGACTTCGCTGGCCAGAAGGGCGTGGATCCCCGGGATCTGGCCGAGGTCGACCGGCGCCTGCGGGACGCGCGCGAGCGCTACGAGCGCGAGTGTGGCGTGGACGTCGCGTCCCTCGCGCGCGCGGGCGCGGCCGGCGGGATCGCGGGTGCGCTGGCGGCACTGGGCGCGCGCTTGACGAGCGGGTTCGAGGAGGTGGCCCGCGCCACCCACCTTCGCGTCCGGGCGGCGGACGCGACTCTGGTCGTCACGGGGGAGGGCCGGCTCGACGCGAGCAGCCTGGAGGGCAAGGTCGTCGGTGGCGTCGCGGACGTGGTCCCGCGCGCCGACCGGCTCCTCGTGGTGTGTGGTGCCGTGGCGCGGGGGGCCCGGCGGCGTCTGGAGGAGCGCCATCCGGGTGTGCGGGTGGTCAGTCTCGAGGGCCGCGTCGGGGCGGTGGCCGCGCGTCGCGACCCCCGAGGCGCGCTCGCGGCGGTCGTCGCCGAGGAGCTGCGCGCCCGTTTCGGGGAGGTCAGCTCCGCAGGACCACGTTGAGCGGCGGCTCACCCTCGAGCATGCGCGCGATCTGGCGCTCGAGCAGACGGGCCATGCGCGGCAGCATCGCCGACGACGCGCCGCCGATGTGGGGCGAGATGAGGACGTTGTCCAGGGAGTAGAGCGGGTGCCCGGCGGGTAGGGGTTCGGGGTCGACGACGTCCAGGGCGAGGCGAAGGCGACCGGACTGTGCCTCACGTACCAGGGCGTCGGTATCGGCCACGCGTCCGCGCGCGACGTTGACCAGCAGGCTGGCGTCACGCATGTGCGAGAGGAACGCGCCGTCCACCAGATGGGTGGTCTCGTCGGTGAGTGGCACGGCGACGACGACGATGTCCGCCTCGGGTAGGAGTGTGGGCAGCGACGACACCGCGTGGATCGGTCCGCGCTCATCGGCGCGCGCGGTGTGCGCGACGCGCACGATGGTCACCTCGAAGGGCTCCAGTCGGGCCTCGACGGCGCGGGCCACGCCGCCATAGCCGACGAGCAACACGGTGCGATCGGCCAGGCTTTCGTGGTGGGCGGGTGCCCAGCGGTCCCTCTCCGCCGCGCGCACGAAGTCCGGGATCCCGCGCTGGGCGGCCAGGATGAGCGCCATCGTGAGCTCGGCGGTCGACGCCTCGTGCACCGAGGCGGCGTTGGCGAAGACTCGGCCGGGCGGGATGTTCTCCGCGACGCCGTCGTAGCCGATGGCCTGGCTCTGGATCAGTCGGGTCGTGACGTCGCGCAGGCTCGCTACCACCTCGGCCGCACGCATGTAGGGCGTCACCACGATGTCGACGGAGGCCGCCGGTGCTGGTCCCGTTAGATCCCACTGGACGACGTCCACGTCGTTGGGCAGGCCACGAAGCGCGCCGCGCAACGCCGCGTCCGGTACGCTCACGAGAAGTCGAGGACTCACGTCTCGACTGTACCTGTCGCGGCGACGTCCCTCACGACTAGGTTCGCGGCGTGACGAGTGACGACGAGCGCTACACCCACGGCCATCACGAGTCGGTGCTGCGCAGCCACCGTTGGCGTACCGCCGAGAATTCGGCCGCGTTCGCCCTGGAGGACCTGCGAGCGGGCCGGAGCGTGCTCGACCTGGGGTGCGGTCCGGGAACCATCACCGCCGATCTGGCGACGCGCGTCGCGCCCGGGCGCGTGGTGGGCGTCGACCGGTCGCCGGACGTGGTGGCCGAGGCGCGTCGTGCGTTCCCCCCGGTGCCGGGGCGCCACCTGGTCTTCGACGTCGGCGACGTCTACGCCCTGGACTACCCCGACTCGTCGTTCGACGTGGTCTTCGCCCACCAGGTACTCCAGCACCTTCGCGACCCCGTCGCGGCACTGCGCGAGGCGCGCCGCGTCACCGCGGCCGGGGGTCGCCTGGCGGTGCGTGACGTGGACTACGCCTCGACGTACTGGTGGCCGGAGGACCCGCGCCTGGATCGGTGGCTGGACCTGTACCACGACCTGACCCGGCGCAACGGGGCGCAGGCCGACGCCGGACGCCGACTCGCCTCGTGGGTGCGCCGCGCCGGGTGGGGCGATCTCGTGACGTCCTCGTCGACCTGGACCTTCGCGAGCGACGCGGAGCGTCAGTGGTGGGGCGACCTCTGGGCCGAACGCATGACCGAGAGTGACCTGGCCCGTCAGATGCGCGACGAGGGCGTGGCCACGCCCGACGAGCTGTCCTCGATCGCCGACGCGTTTCGTGAGTGGTCGCGCGCCGCCGACGGGGTCTTCGTGATGGTGCACGGCGAGGTGCGCGCCCGTCGGCCCGACGACGAGGGGCCGACGGTGTTAGAACAGTCGGGTGTCGTTACTTCGTGATCGGGTGCCCGGGGCGCGGGCACGCGACGTGCGTGACGCGCCGGACCAGTGAGCGACCGCGCGGGCGCGATCGCCGCGCCCGGTGCGCCGCGCACGGTGGTGTTTGATCTCGACGGGACCCTGGCGGACTCGCAAGAGGGCATCCTGCGCAGCTTTCACCTCACCCTCGGCGACGAGGGGATCACCGCGACCGACGAGGAGCTGCGTCACCTGATCGGGCCGCCGCTCGAGGAGTCCTTCGCTCGGCTGGGGATCGCGCCGTCGCGTCTCGCCCCGGTCGTCGCGCGCTACCGCGCGCACTACGACCGCGTGGGCGTGAGCGCCGCGGTCCCCTACGACGGCGTGGTGGCGGCGGTGCATCGCCTGCGCGAGGGGGAGGTGCGCCTCGCGGTGGCCACCGCCAAACGCGTCGACTTCGCGCACCGCATGCTCGCGCGCTTCGCCATCGAGGACTGCTTCGAGGTCATCGAGGGAGTGAGCGGCGATGATCGGATCCGCACGAAGAACGACGTCGTCGACGCCGTACGCCGCACTCTCGGTGAGGGCGGCGTCACCTGGATGGTGGGCGATCGTCGC
>JAJZYE010000096.1 GCA_021806055.1 Actinomycetes bacterium
CGATCTGAAGTCGCCGGCTCCCTCTCCCAACTTCGGTGGTGACTCCGTGAGATGGGGTGGGGGTCACGTGGTCTCGCCATCGCGATCATTGCCGCCGACGTGTCGTCCGGCAGGATAATTCCACATGGATGATGAATGGACCGGCGAGGGGGAGAGCGCGATGTTGAGGAGCGGACCGAGTACGTCGTCTGTGTCTGACACCACATGAATCTGCGGTTCCTCGTGGCATAGTCGCAGCCATCTCGCGAGGGAACCGGCAACGTTGCGCCGGAGGATCGTGGCGGTTCGCCGGTTCAGGTTGGCCTCGTGACAGATCAGGTTGTCACGTAGCGCCGACGCCACCACCACGCGTGGTTCGATGGGCGCGGGGTGCTCAGACTCTCGACCGCGTTCGCGTGTCCACCGATCAGGGGCTGCGTTCTCGAGAGCGTGTCTGTACCTGTCGACGCCGGAGCGTCGCGCATGACGTCGAGGTAGGGAGTTACACGGCGCAGCATGAGAGTTCGGTGATATCGCGCGTGAATGACTGCGCGGTGAGCTTGATGGCTTCACCCATCGTGAGATACGGTGCCCACAGAGTGGCCAACTGGTCGACGGTGAAGTTGGCCTCGAGGGCGTACACCCCCGCCAGGATGGCGTCGCCCGCGCCTTGCGCGAGGAGATGGATTCCCAGCACTCGCCCCGTGGCGCGCTCGGCGACGAGTTTCGCGACCCCGCGCGCGTCGCGACTGACGATGGCTCGGGGGACGTTCGTGAGCGACAGGGTGCGACACTCGCAGTCGATGCCGGCGTGGTCGGCCTGGGCCTCGGTGAGGCCGACCGAGGCGATCTGCGGGCTCGTGAAGGTGACCCGAGGGAGCGCTCGGTAGTCGAGTGTTCGCTGGGCGTCGCGTAGCGCGTTCTCGGCGACGACGGAGCCGTGCGCCCCCGCGACGTAGACGAACTGGGGCAGACCAGTGACATCGCCCGCGGCGAAGATCCGGGGATTCGTCGTGCGCAGGTGCTCATCGACGACGACCTCCCCGCGCGGTCCGGTCACCACGCCGACGGTATCCAGCCCCAGCGCGTCGGTGACGGGTCGGCGACCCGTAGCCAGGAGTAGCTGCTCTGCGTGTAGCCGGCGTGAGCCTTCGGGCGTGTCCAGGGTGACGACGACTCCGTCGGCGTCGCGAGCCACTGACGTCACCGTGGAGGCGACGTGCAAGGTGACGCCCTGCGAGGTCAGGATCTCGCTGAGGGCACCGGACACTTCGGGCTCTTCGACGGGGGCGATTCGAGGAAGGGCTTCGACGAGGGTGACGGTGCAGCCCAGTCGAGTGAAGAGTTGGCTCTGTTCCAATCCCACCGCGCTGGCGCCAACCACGATGAGCGACGCCGGGATGTGATCGAGGTCCATGGCGCTGGTGGAGGTGAGCAAGCCGGTCGCCTCGACTCCCGGGAGTGGGGGAGTCCACGGAGTCGCGCCGGTCGCGATCACGTAGTGTGCGGCGGCGATCGTGCGACCGTCGACTTCGAGGGTGGCGTCCTCGCGAAAGCGGGCGTGACCGTGCACTATCTCGAAGCCATACAGTGACGCCAGGTTCACGTACTTCTCGTCTCGTAGTGCGTCGACCAGCGCGTCCTTCCCGGCGATCAGGGCGGGCATGTCGACGGGATCGGCGTGGGTCGCCACGCCGGGAAATCGAGCGTCGAGCGCGTCATGGTAGGCGTCGGCCGCGGCGAGCAGCGCCTTGGAGGGGATGCACCCCACGTTGACGCACGTTCCTCCGACGCGGTCGTGCTCCACCATGACGACGGACGCATTGAGACGAGTGGCGGCGATAGCTGTGGCGAACGCGGCGCTGCCCGAGCCGATGATGGCGAGATCGACGTGGTAGGTCGTCGCGTCGATCTCAGTGGCGTGGTGGTTCATCGGATCCCCCGTCCTGGGCGCCGTTCACTCTTCACGTCGCAGCCCGTTGCCCGTTATCGTAAACCCTCCAGTACGGTGGAGGGTCAAGAGCACGGGAGGAACTATGAGGATCGGTGAGGTCGCGCGACGGACGGCGATTCCCATCAAGACCCTGCGCTACTACGAGCAGATCGGCGTGCTCCCCAGTCCCGCGCGCACGCCGTCGGGTTATCGCGACTACGACGGCGAGGTACTTGATCGGCTTCAGTTCATTCGCGCGAGTCAGTCGGTCGGTCTCACCCTGGGTGAGATCCGGGAGATCCTGGCCTTTCGCGACCGAGGGGAGGCTCCCTGCGGTCACGTGCTGGCACTGCTTCTCCAGCACCGCGAGGAGAGTGCGCGGCGTATTGCCGCGTTGGAGCTGGTGCGCCAGTCACTGGACGTTCTGGTGTCCCGGGCGGCGACCCTGCGCGTGGCGGACTGTTCGACTGATGAGGTGTGTCACCTGATCCCACGATCGACGGGTACCCCGGCGAGTTAGGCGAGTCCGGCGCGCGGGTGACGGGACGCACCCGGCGCCGGTGCGCTACCCGTCGGCTCGCGTGAAGTGCACCGTCACGGTGACGCCGTGACCGGGCGTGTCGTTCAAGACCACCGTTGCCTGGTGATCGTGGAGGAGGTAGCGCGCCAGCTCGAGCGGAAGGAGGTCGCACTCGCCGCTGTGCGTGTCGAGGGAGCCGCGCGCGAAGAGGTCTCGCTGGGCGGGCGTCGCCCGGGGACCCTGGTCGACGATCATCACGTCGACCGACGTGGGCGTTGATCCCGCGCGCACGAGGACAGGTTCGGATCCCGTGTCGCAGCGCAGGGCACGACGCACGATGATCCCGAGTGCGCGCGCCGCGAGATCGCGGTCGACGAGTACGGGGGGCAAGGAGGGGGGGACGTCCACGGCGAGCGGACCGTCGGGCAGGTTGGCGTCGTGCAGCACCGTGTCGAGCACGTCGCGTAGCGCGGCGGGAACGGGCGTCGACTCGGTGAGGTCGCTCGCGATGCGGCCGAGCAGCAGCAGGTCGTCGAGATCCTGCACGAGAGCGGCCACCAGCACGTCACTCGTGTGCGATGACGCGTCGGCGCGTAGCCGAGTGGTGAGGCGTGAGAGGAGGGCGTTCGTGAGGCGCATCGTGGTCGCGAGGCGCCGGTAGGCGACCGCCAGTTCCTTGAGGTCCTCGGCGTCGCGACGTGACTCGCGACGTCGCAACTCGTGCACCAGGCGCGTCGCAAAGGCGCCGATCAGGGCGCGGTCGCCGGCGTCATGGGGTTCCTCGCTCAGGACGAGTCGAAAGTCATCATCGAGGTCGAGGGTCGACGAGCCCGCGACGCCGACGGGCGACTCGCCGCTCACCACGGCCGCGACCCAATCGTCGTCGTGACGAGTGAGCAGGGCGAGGCCGACGAACGAGAAGACCGCCCGAATCGCGTCCAGGAGTGGCTGCACGTCCTCGTGCGACGCGGCGAGGTCGCTGGCCGCTCGCGAGAGGATGGCTACCTCGGCGCGCGCCCGCTCGGCGTTCGCCGAGCGTCGCGTGAGCCGCGTCACGAGCGTGCTGGCGGCGGCCGCGAACACCAGGAACCCGACGAGCGCCACCACGTTGTCGGGGCGGGCCACCTCGAGGGTGTGCAGTGGGGCCACGAAGTAGAAGTTCTCGAGTCCGGCCGCCGCCACCGCCGCCACCGCGCCGAGCACGACTCCACCCTCGGCCGCGACGACGAGGACGACGATGAGGTAGACGAGGAAGATGGTGGACTGCGAGATGCTCGCACGACCGGCCGCCATGAGCGCGGTGATCGCCGGAAGCAGGATGGCGGCCGCGATCCCCGCCGCCGCTCGTCGTCGCCACGACAGTGATGGCGATCGGGGCGAGTGTCGCCCGGCGCGCGGGGTCGTTGCGCCGGTGGCGATGACGTGGACGTCAAGGTCACGCACGTCACGCAGCACGTGCTCGACGATGCCGCTCGTCGAGCGCCGGCCCCGCCGGGGGCGGCTGGCACCGAGTATGACCTGGGTGGCGCGCTCGGCGCGGGCAAAGGCCACCAGGGCGGCGCCGACGTCGTCGTTGACGATCTCCTCCAGGCGACCGCCGACTTCGTCGAGGAGCTGGCGCGTCGCGGCGAGGTGCTCCGCGTCGACACGTGGTGCGTCAGTCGCGTGGACGAAGACCGCCACGAGGTCGCCGCCCGTACGCGACGCCATGCGTGCGGCGCGGCGCACCACCACCTCGTCGGCGCCACTGCCCGTGACGCCGACGATCAGCCGTTCGCGCGTCTCCCACGTGGCGGCGATGTCGTGGTCACTCTGGTAGTGCTGCAGGGAGATCTCGACGCGGTCAGCCAGCCACAGGAGCGCGAGCTCGCGCAGCGCGGTGAGGTTGCCCTCGCGGAAGTAGTTCGAGAGCGCCACGTCGATCTTGTCGGCGGCGTAGATATTCCCGTGGGCCATGCGCCGGCGCAGCGCCTCGGGAGTGATGTCGACCAGCTCGATCTGATCGGCCTGGCGCACGATGATGTCCGGCACGGTCTCTTGTTGGACGATGCCCGTGATCTTCTCGACGACGTCGTTGAGCGACTCGAGGTGCTGGATGTTGAGGGTCGTGATGACGTCGATTCCGGCGTCGAGGAGGGTCTCGACGTCTTGCCAGCGCTTGGCGTGGGGGCTGCCCGGTGCGTTGGAGTGGGCGAGTTCGTCCACGAGGACCACGGCGGGGTGGCGGGCGAGGACGGCGGGGACGTCCATCTCCTCGAAGTGGGTGTCGCGATAGTCGAGCGACGTGCGCGGCACGATCTCGAGGTCGCGAATCTGGGCGATCGTCTGGGCACGGCCGTGCGTCTCGACGAACCCGATGACCACGTCGGTTCCTCGCTGGCGCCGGCGCCAGCCTTCGTCCAGCATCCGGTACGTCTTGCCGGCACCGGGAGCGGAGCCGAGGTAGACCCGTAGGTGTCCGCGCGCCACGATAGTGGTCTAGCGCGACGAGTGCGACGGGCCGTGTCGCGCCGGCGAGCGAGCCTCGAGACGTGCCAGTCCCTCGTTCAGACGCAGCACGTCAACGTAGCTGGCGCCCATGAAGCCGAGCTGCGGGCCGTGCGAGTGGCGCGCGATCAGGGCGCGCAGCGCCGATGGCGCGAGGCCGGTGGCGCGCGCCACCATCGGGATCTGCACGAGAGCGTCCAGCGGGGAGATGTCCGGGTCGACGCCGCTGCCCGATGTCGTGACCAAGTCGGGCGTTGGGGAGACACCGC
>JAJZYE010000097.1 GCA_021806055.1 Actinomycetes bacterium
GCTCGGTCGATCGGGCCAGTGACCGCCGTCACCTGGCCGCCAAGCTGCGCGCCGCGGACTTCGCGGTGACCCAGTTCTTCTTCGCGGCGCACGAGTGGTCCGAGCTGGTCGAGGACCTCGCGGCGCGGGGGGTGGACAAGCCGGTGCTGCCGGGGGTGATGCCGGTGACGACCCTGCGCTCGGTGGCGCGGATGGCGACCATGGGCGCGGCGGTGCCGCCGGACCTGGTGGAGCGCCTCGAGGCGGCCGACCGGCGCGGGGGAGCGCTCGCCGTGCGCGACGAGGGGGTGCGCGCCGCCCTCGAGCTCTGTGAGGACCTGCTGGCGCGCGGGGTGCCGGGACTGCACTTCTACACGATGAACCACTCGAGTGCGACGCGCGAGCTGCACCGCTCGCTCTTCGCGTCGTGACGGAGCGAGGAGCGACGTCGCTCGGGACTTTCGGCCCTCGGGGCCGGTCGTGGCGCGTCCTAGGATGAGGCCATGGCTGAGAAAATAACGATGAGCGCCGACGGCGTGCTGCAGGTCCCCGACAACCCCATCATCCCCTTCATCGAGGGCGACGGCACCGGCGTGGACATCTGGCCGGCCGCCAAGCTGGTCCTGGACGCGGCGGCCGCCAAGTACGCCAAGACGATCGCTTGGAAGGAGGTGCTGGCCGGGGAGAAGGCCTTCCACGAGACCGGGAACTGGCTGCCCGACGAGACGGTGACCGCCTTTCGCGACTACCTGATCGGTATCAAGGGGCCGCTCACCACGCCGATCGGCGGGGGCTTCCGCTCGCTTAACGTGGCCCTGCGCCAGATCCTCGACCTCTACGTGTGCCTGCGCCCGGTGCGCTGGTTCCAGGGCGTGCCCTCACCGGTGAAGCACCCCGAGCAGGTCGACATGGTGATCTTCCGTGAGAACACCGAGGACGTCTACGCCGGCTTCGAGGTCGAGGCGGGCACCGCCGAGGCCGACAAGTTGCGCTCGTTCCTGCACGACTCCTTCGGGTGGGACATCCGCGAGAACAGCGCGCTGGGCGTGAAGCCGGTCTCCCAGTTCGGCTCCGAGCGCCTGATCCGCGCGGCTCTGACCTACGCGCTGGCCCACCAGCGCCGCTCGGTGACCCTCGTGCACAAGGGCAATATCCAGAAGTTCACCGAGGGCGCCTTCATGAAGTGGGGCTACCAGCTGGTACGCGACGAGTTCGCGGACCAGGCGGTGGGCTGGGATGACTGCGGCGGGGAGCCGGGCTCGAAGCTGCTGGTGAAGGACGCCATCGCCGACATCGCCTTCCAGCAGACGCTGCTGCGCCCGCGCGAGTTCGACGTGATCGCGACGCTGAACCTGAACGGTGACTACCTCTCGGACGCGCTGGCCGCCCAGGTCGGCGGTATCGGCATCGCCCCGGGGGCCAACATCAACTACGTGACGGGCCACGGGATCTTCGAGGCGACCCACGGCACCGCGCCGAAGTACGCGGGCCAGGACAAGGTGAACCCGGGTTCGGTGCTGTTGTCGGGGGTGCTGATGTTCGAGCACCTGGGCTGGACTGACGCCGCCAACGACATCGTGCGCGCGCTCGAGGCGACCATCGCCGCCAAGATCGTCACCTACGACTTCGCCCGTCAGATGGAGGGCGCCACCGAGGTGAAGTGCTCGGAGTTCGCCTCGGCCATCGTCGAGCGTCTCTAACATCTACCCGTCCCGACAAAGGAGCACTATGACCACCCCCGTTCACGTCACCGTCACCGGCGCCGCCGGTCAGATTGGCTACCAACTGCTGTTTCGCATCGCGTCGGGCCAGCTGCTCGGCCCCGAGACGCCCATCGTGCTGCGCCTGCTCGAGATCGAGCCGGCGATGAAGGCCCTGGAGGGGGTCGTCATGGAACTCGACGACTGCGCCTTCCCGCTGCTCGCGGGGATCGAGGCCACCAGCGACCTGGACGTGGCCTTCAACGGCACCTCGTGGGCGCTGCTCGTCGGTTCGGTGCCGCGCAAGGCCGGCATGGAGCGCAGCGACCTGCTCGGGGTGAACGGGGGCATCTTCAAGCCCCAGGGTGAGGCCATCGCCGGGCACGCCGCGAGCGACGTACGGGTGTTGGTCGTGGGCAACCCCTGCAACACCAACTGCCTGATCGCGCGCTCCCACGCACCCGAGGTTCCCGCGGATCGCTGGTTCTCGATGACGCGCCTCGACCAGAACCGCGCCGAGACCCAGATCGCCAAGCGGGTGGGGACGGGCGTGGCTGGGGTGAAGAACCTCGCCATCTGGGGCAACCACTCCTCGACCCAGTTCCCCGACTTCGCCAACGCCACCGTGGACGGCGTGACGGTGCCCGCGGCGGTGAACGACCGGGCGTGGCTGGAGGGTGAGTTCATCACGACGGTCCAGAAGCGTGGTGCCGCGATCATCGAGGCGCGCGGCGCCTCCTCCGCGGCGTCGGCGGCGAACGCCGCGATCGACACCGTCGTGAGCCTGACCACGCCGACGCCGGCCGACGACTGCGTGTCGGTGAGCGTGACCAGTCGCGGTGAGTACGGGATCCCCGAGGGGCTCACGTTCGGCTTCCCGGTGGTCGCCGACGGGGCCGGCGGGTGGTCGGTGAAGGAGGGCTTCGAGGTCGACGAGTTCGCCCGGGCCAAGATCCAGCTGACCGTGGACGAGCTGGTCGGCGAGCGCGACGAGGTCGTGAAGCTGGGCCTGCTCGGCTAGCTCAGACTTGACTAGCTCAGACTCGACTAGCTCAGACTCGACTAGCTCAGATTCGGCGAGCGACGAGTTCGCCGCGGCCGATGGGCACCACGACCGCGTCGACGCGCGGATCGCCAAGGACGGCGTCGACCACGTCCGCCAACTCGTCGCGGTGGCTGATCACGTTGTCGGCCACCAGCAGCCCCCCGGGCACGAGACTGGCGATCACCGCGTCGACGCAGGCGCGGTAGACGTCCTTCTCGGCGTCCAGGAAGCAGAACCCGACGTCGCCGAGCGGGCCGGTGTGGTCGAGGAAGTCGCCCTCCACGAGGCCCACCACGTCGCGCACGCCGGCGCGCTCGAAGGTGGTGCGCGCCCGACTCGCCTTGGCCGGCAGGATCTCGAAGGTCGTCAGCTGGCGATGACGCGCCCGGCAGGCCAGGGCCAGCCACAGGGCGGAGTAGCCCGCGCTCGTGCCGATCTCGATCACGCCGCCGTCGGGCGCGGTGGCGCAGAGCAGGGCCAGGAACCGGCCGGTCTCCGGCGGCACCTGACGCAGCCGCTCGAGCCGGGGTGTGCCGTCGAGCCGATCACGTCGGTCGGCCTCCTCGAGCTCCTCCATGACGTCGCGCACCCGACTGGGTATCTCGTGGAACATTCGCACCCCCTTCGGCGACGAGTGTAGTCAGGGCCGCGCGTCGGGTCTGGGGTCGTCTCACGCCGTGCGACCGCGGGGCCTCGTCGTGGGACGCGAGATCGATGACGACGCGGGTCGCTCGCCGCGACGCGTCACGTCGCGGCGATGACCGGGGACTCCTTGCGCCCCGCGGGCGTGTTCGCCCCCGGCGCCGGGGGCCGCAGCAGCTCGCCGTGGCGTGACGCCCACGACGTGCGCGCGGCGACGAGGGCCCAGGCACCGAGCAGGGCGGCGTAACCGAGGGCTGACGCCCAGCGAAAGGCCGGCAGCCCGGTCTGCAGCGCCAGGCGTATGGTGCCGGTGACGGTCACCCCGACGGGGAAGGTGAAGCTCCACCAGGTCAGCGAGAACGGGAGGTGCGAGCGCGCGGTGCGGATCGTGATCGCCAGCGCCAGCACCACCCACAGCATCGCGAAGCCCCACATCGGCACCCCGTAGAGCAGGGCGAAGACGGTCATCCCCGACGCCACGGTGGCCGGCACGGCGAGGTGGGCTAGGGCGCCGAGGGTGCCGGCGGCGGTGATGGACTGGCCCAGCGGGCCCAGGACGATCCACAGCGTGGGCACCCGCCCGGTGCCCGACGTCCCGTAGTGCACCAGGCGCGACCAGATCAGGGTGATGACGATGATCGCCACCACCAGGCTCATGCCGAACATCGCGTAGAGACCGTAGAGCAGTGTGGCCCGCCACTCGAGCGAGGCCACGTGGGGGATCAGCAGGGCGCCGGTCGCCGCGGACACCATCGGGGGGACGATGGGCATCAGCCAGCCGCCGAAGGCGGCATCGGGGCGCACCTCGATCTGGGTGAAGAGTCGGTAGGGGATGATCGTGACGCTCGCGAGCCCGGTCAGGGTGCCGATCGCCCACAGCACCCAGTCGAGGTCGACGGCGGCGCGCATCCCGATCAGGGTGGGCACCGCCAGCAGGGCACCCGCGCCCACCGTCAGGAACGCCATCGGCGGCGCGCCGTAGAATTGGGCCATCGAGACGTCGCGCCCGTAGGAGCGCGCCACGTGGGGCGAGCGCGCCCAGTGGACCACGGTGGCGACCACCAGGGCGGCCAGCAGGGCGGCGGACGCGATCCAGACGACCTCGACGAAGACCCGCAGCCCCGGCACGTCGAAGGGCAGCAGAGCCCCGGCGTTGGCGACGATGCCGGTGCCCATCACCGAGGCGTACCAGTTGGGACCCAGGTAGCGGACATCGCCGCTGGTCGCGTCGGGTGAGGCTAGGACGTCCACGTCGGGTAGGCGGGGCACGTTTCTCTCCTTGATCGTCGTCGCCGGGTGGCGAATTAGAGCAATGTTACTGGTCACTCGTACCGTTCTGGACGCTCACCGCTCGTCGTGATCACCGATGTCGTAGCGTGAGAGTTGTGTCGTTAGTGCAACACAATTTCTAGTTCTTTAGAGTGAATTACGGAACCTGGGAGAGGGCGACCGCCGCTGCGGCGGCGGCGCGGAAGAGGTCCTCGCGCACGCCGTGGGCGCGGTCCCACGCCCGGGCGTCCCACGTCGCACCGGCCAGGGAGTCACCGGCGTAGAGCAGCTGGGCGAATCGGACCACTCGGTACTGGGCCACGGCGAGCAGCGCCGAGGACTCCATCAGAGGCTCCGAGGGAACTGGCGGCGGTAGCCGTTAGGTGAATTGAGTCGCGGCGACGCCGCCACTCGCTCCGTTGATGTGACAGGCTCGCCTTACGGTGGGGCTCGTGATCTCGCCCGACACGTGCCCGACCAGACCGGGGCGCGTGTTCGCTGGTCGCAGCACCGTATGGTCGGGTCACACCCGACTGCGC
>JAJZYE010000098.1 GCA_021806055.1 Actinomycetes bacterium
ATCTCCTCGAGCGCGGCGAGAGCGGCTTCCATCTCGCGGCGCAGCTCGGCGCTCTGGGCCCGCAGTGCCTCATTGTCCCGGGCCACCTCAGCGCGCTGGGACTCTATGGCGGCCACGCGCTCGTCGGCACTCTGACGTACGGTGCGACGCTCGTCGAGCAGCGCCGACTCCCACCACCCTGCGTCCGGCGCGACGCTGGCCGCGAAGCTGTCGTGGCGCCCTCGCAGACTGCCCAGAAAGTCGTCGAGCGCACGGATCTCCGCTGGCGGTGACGCCAGGGGGCCCTCGCCGCCCGGATGAGTGTCACGGCGCAAGTCGGGCTTGACACGCGCCGCCGCCCCGGCCTCATCGACGTCGTCGACGATCTCGCCCCAGTCGCGGAGGCTCGCGACGATCTCGCTGACTACGGAGTTGGGCCGTTCGACGAGCTCGCTGTAGTGCACGACGTGCACCGGCAGCCCCTCCAGACCTCCGAGCAACGCGCGGTTGTACGCCGACCACAGCGCCATCGCACTGAGCGGGGACATCGCGTCGCGCAGGGCCAGGGACCACGCCACCTCCGCCGGGTCGCGCACGATCACCACCGCGGCGCACCGGTCGAGCAGCACGTGACGCCACAGGGGAAGCAGGAGCGACACCCGGGGGTCCTTCATCACGAAGCGAGGACCCGAAAACGTTGCATCGAGTACCTCACGGGCCCGGCGCGCGAAGTCGCGCGCCACACGCTCCTCGGCCCACCCCGGCGCCAGCAGCGGCGGCGCGTCCCAGGATCCCCCGTAGTGGGCCAGCACGTCATCGTCCAGCGTCACCACCGCGCGCTGCTCGTAGTACCCGTCGGGGTTCCCCACGTCGCGGGCCATGAGGTCGGTACCCGCATCCAGTCCGGTGGCCTCCAGCACGCTCGACAGCGCTGACGTGCCCGATCGATGCATCCCGACAACCAGAACTCCCATGGGACGAATGTAGTTCCCCGCGCGGCCCCGCTCGCCGCGGCTAGCCCTTGGCCAGTGCGGCCTGGGCCAGCTGCAGTTGAGCGTGCATCGCCTCAACGTCCGCCTGATACTGGCCGAGGTGTCCCGCTGACAGGGCCGACTGCGCCGCCGTCCAGTCCGCGGCGGCGTGCGACAGGTACGCGGCCGCACTCGACGTCGGCGGGGCGGGGCCCGTGCTGGGCGACGACGACGTGGGTGGAGGAGTAGACGAAGAGATGTTGGCGCCCAACGCCTTGGACAATGCGCCGGCGGCGGTCGGCGCAATGGCCACGTCCTGGTTGAACACGGCGATGACGTACTTCAGCTGCGGCATCGGATTCGAGGTGCTCGTCACATAGAGCGGCCGGATGTAGAGCACGCTCTGGTCCAACGGCACCATCAGGTTGTTGCCGAGCAGGACGCCCGACCCGTGCTGGTCGAGCAGGGTAATCGTCGAGCTGACCCTGGCGTTCTCCTGGATCTCGGAGTCGGCCTGGACCGGACCGATCACCAACGCGCTGCGCGGCGTCTCGTAGACGTTCAACTGGCCGTAGTTGGTGGGGTTGGAGGTAGCCACCATGAAGGCCGTCAGCCCCTGAACCGTCGAGGAGTTGCCCGCCGGCACGTACGCGATGGTCTCGAGCAACTGTTGCTCGCTCTGGCCCGGCAACGCGCCCACCTGGAAGACGGGGCTCATGGGCGACAGCGACGAGGAGATGACGTTGCCCGCGGCGTCGGTCACGGTCGTCTGAGCCAGTGACTGGCTCGGCGTACCCGCCCCCGTGGTCGGCGAGACCTCCCAACGGTCGGACGCCGTGTAGAACGCGCTGGCGTTGGTGATGTGATAGCGCCCCAGCGTGGCGGCCTGGACCGAGTAGAGATCGATCGGGTAGCGCAGGTGCGTCGCGATCGCCGGCGGCAGCGAGCTCATCGGCAGGAACATGTTGGGGAACGCCGCCCGATAGGCCTGGAGGATCGGGTCGTTCGGGTCGGCCGCGTAGAACTTCATCGACCCGGTGTAGGCGTTGATCACGACCTTGACCGAATCGCGCACGTAGTTGAAGCTGTAGGGCAATCCCCCGAAGGTCGTGCCCAGATTGTCGGCGTTCTCGCTGTAGGGATACTGGCTGGTAGTGGTGAAGCCGTCGAGCACGTACTGGATCTCGCCGTTGGCGATCACCGGATAGGGCTGGGAGTTAAAGGAGAGGAACGGGGCCGCCTTCTTCGCCATGGCCACCACATCGCGCACGAAGATCACGCGGCTCTTCGGGGTGATCTGGTTCGAGATCAGGAAATTGAAGTCGCCCAGGCGCAACGCAAAGGCCAGGCGGCTGAAGAAGCCGCCGACCGCCACGCCCCCGGTGCTGGCGTAGTGCGTCTCGACCGGCTGGCCCGCGTTGGCCCCCGAATTAACCTGGTAATTCAGCTCGGGCTGCTTGGTGTTGGCCACGACCCAGCCCGGGTTGTTGATGCCGAAGTAGATATCGGGCTGCGTGAGCACCGGCATCCCGTCGGACGAGACCGGCGGGACGTTGGACACCGCGAGAATGGGATTCCCCGTGGCGGGGTCGACGGTATTGGCGACCACCACGGCCGCGCCGATGCCGTGCGTGTACTGCAGGTGAAGATTGACCCAGCTGGGCGAGGGCAAGTTGGACGGGTTGAGCTGGCGTGCGCCGATCAGCACGGGCGTGAGCTTGCCGTTGATGTAGTAGCGGTCCACCGCCAGTGAGGTGAATGTGTAGTACGAGCGAATCGACTGACGGCGAATCACCGACGCCAGCGTGATGTTGTTGGCCGGGTCCCAGAGGCGGATATTGCTCAGAGTGGCGGCGTCCGCACTGATCTGCGCGTGGCTCATGCTGGTCGCCCCGGCGAAGGAGTGGTAGACGACGTGATCCAGGCCGAACGCGGCGCGAGTCGCGGTGATGTTGCGCTGGATGTAGGGCGCCTCGAGCGTCGCCTGCGCCGGCGACACCTTGAGGGCCTGGAGCAGCGTCGGGTAGAGCACGCCGATCACCAGCGCCACGAACATCCACAGGCCGACCGCCACCACGGGCAGCGACCACCCGCGCGAGCGCACGTTGGCCAGAAGAATGACCGCGGCGGCCAGGGAGAGGTAGAAGAGGATGGTCAGGGCGGGCATGCGAGCGTGCACGTCGGTGTAGCCGGCGCCCTGGACGTAGCCGTTGGACGAGTTCACCAACTCCCACTTGGCGATCACGTAGCCCGCCGCCTTCATCAGGGCGATGCCCGCCCCGATCACCGAGAGGTGCGCCTTCACCCGGGGCGCCACCCGGGGCGTCACCCGGCTCGCGCGAATCCCCCCATTGAGGAAGTGGAATCCCGCCGTGACGATCAGGATCACCACCAACGAGACCAGCAGCCACGTCACGACGAAGGAGACGAAGGGCAGGGTGAAGACGTAGAAGCCGATGTCCTTATGGAAGAGCGGATCAGTGACGTGAAAGGACTGGCGGTGCGCGAACAGCAGGTACGCGTTCCACTGCCCGGACGCGTTGAGTCCGGCCACCACACCAAAGACGAATGCGATCACGGCGTAGATACGCGCGGCGTGGGGACGAACCACGTTCTGGAAGCGCCGCACGACCTCGTCCTCGGGTTCGAAGGACAGTTCACGCGCCCCGAATCGATCCGTGAGCAGGAGGTTCCCCCACAGCACCGCGAAGAAGATCGCCCCGAAGGTCAGACCTAGGCCCACCTTCACCACGAACAGCGTGGTGAAGACGCTGCCCAGTCCCACTGACGAGAACCACATCTGGTCGGTCCACAGCAACGCCAGGCTGCGCAGCGACAGGAACGCGACGAGCACGACGATGACGATCAGCCCGATCCAGAAGCGACGCGAGAATCGGCCTATTCGTCGAGGACGCGCCGAGGCGTCGGTGGGACTACGCACGCCGAAAGCCTAGAGCCGATCTCACACCGGCACGACCGCACACGCACATCCGGCGTGCAGCGGCGGATACGGCGAACCGCTCGGAAAGTTCTGACCCGCCGGGCGCTCGCCCGCCGCGGCGTCCAGGGCGCACGCGTCGCACGGCGCATCATTGGGCGCGGCGTAGAAGTGGACCGACCGACCGCGCGCCGCACTCACGACACCAATGTGGAAGGCCCGGCGCGCGGCGTCGGTGCATAACCGCTCGACTCGCGCGCCGCGCCACTCCCGGTACGCGGTGTTGACGCGCTCCGCGGCGTCACCACTGCCGTCGGCCAGGATGCGCCGGCGCAGCGCCAGCACGATGGTCACGGCGAGATCGGCGGCGCAGTCCGCCAGTGCGGGCTGGTTCACCGGTTGCGACGAGGTGCCCGACTCGTCGACGGCGAACTGCACGCCCGCCGCGGCGGCGTCGGCCAGCGCGTCGTAGGCGGCCGCGGCGTAGCGGGCGCGCTGCTCGTGCTCGTCCTCCAGTTCGCTGGTGATGGCCCCACTGACGCTGCGCAGGCGCTCGAGCATCACATTCTGGTCGTCCTGCAGTGCCCGCTTGACCTTGCGAGTCAGCACGGCCAGCGACTCGTCCAACGCACCGTCGCGACGGTGAAAGAGCTCGCCCACCGGCGTGGCGAGCTTGGCCGGGGGCGACTTGCGCGGACCCGGCGCACTGGCGCCGCGCTCCTCCAGCGTGGCGCGACGCAGTCGCGCGAAGATCTCGTTGACCACGTCGGTGCCCGAAGCGTCCTCGGGTGCGGCGCCGCTCGCCGGCGCCGGCGTCCCAGCCTCCGGCGCGGGTGCGGGCGCAGCCGGCGGCGCCTCCGGCGTGACCGGTGGCCCCGTCGTCGCCGCGGGCTCGGGTGCGGGCTCGGGCGCGGACTCGGAATCGAGCTCGGGGGCGACATCGACGTCGACGTCGGGAACCCGGCGCAGGGGCGTGCCCTGCAACAGCTCCTCCTCGGTGGGCTCGGGGACGGCGGGGCGCAGGCGCAACGCCTCGAGCGCCGCCGCGCGCGCGGCGTCGTCGGACGCGAGCAGTCCCTCCTGGACCTCGTCGATCTGGTTGCGCAGCGTCGAGAGGTACCCGGCCAGATGGTCACGCGCCGCGCGCAATTGCTCGATCTGCAGGTGCAGGGCCTTGCGTTTGACCGCCAGGTCGTTCAACACCGTCTTGCGCGCCTCGTTGGCCTGCTCGACGAGGGCGCGGCCCTGCTCGCGCGCGCGCT
>JAJZYE010000099.1 GCA_021806055.1 Actinomycetes bacterium
CGAGATGCCGTGTCGGCGGTGCGCGCGCATGCACTGGAGGTCCACGGCCACCGCCTTTTCGATCCCGGCGTCGACGACCGCTCGGCTCACGTCGGGGTTCCTCCCGTACTGTTTCGCCATGAAGTACGCGGAGAGATCCAGCGACGACGATGCGTCGAAGAAGCGCGCGGCGTTCTGCCTCACGGTGTCGAGGTCGAAGACGTACGTGTTGGGGGCGACGACCTGATGCTGGTGCGTGCGGATGGAGGAGAGCGCCAGCTCGGGATTGCGCTGCCTCAGTGCGTCCAGGAGCATGGGTCGTCCCTCGGTGCGGTTCCGTCGTCGATTCCGGCTGTGCTCACGTGTGGGCGGTGGCACAGCGCGGGCACGCCCGCAGCGTGCGCGCTCACGTCGTCGCCGTCACCTTCTCGAGACCGAGCGGGTGGTCCGGGTCGACACCTCGCACCACTGCAGTCTCGAGGGCAAGACGCTGCCCCGCAATGGCGTGCACCACCGCGGCCAGCGTCTCGTCGACGCGCGGGACCGACAGGCGCACTGTAAGGTCAGGGCCGCGCTCGTCGCTTGCGACCGCGATGACCCGCCCACCACGTGCCCTTACCGCCGACGCGACCTCGTAGGCGTCGCCGCGGGTGGCGCCTACGCCGACGTGGCACACCGCGGGCGTGTCCTTGACGGTGGTGACGATGGGGCCGTGCAGGAAGTCCCCGAGCGCGAAGGCGTCTGCTACGACGCCGACCATCTCGCGCACCTTCAGCGCAGTCTCGAGTGCGGTGCCGTAGAGGAACCCGCGCCCGAGGTGGACGCTCGGCCTGCCATGGGCCAGCAGCTCGGCCGCGCGGTCGAGGCCGTCGAGGTGCTCGAGGACGGTCGCGGCCGCCTGTGGCAGGGAGTCGAACGATCGGCGTGCCCACGGCGGATCCCCGAGCGCCTCAGCGACGAGCGCCAGTGCCACGAGCGTCGCGGTGTAGGTCTTGGTTGCCGGCACCGCGCGCTCGGGTCCCGCGTCGAGCGCGAGCACGGTGTCGGCGGCGGTGGCGAGCGCCGAGTGGGCGTCGTTGGTGACCGCGAGGGCGAAGCCCCCCGACTCCTTGGCGCGGCGCGTGACCTCGACCACCTCGGGGGTGGCACCGGACTGGCTGATGGCGACGACCAGCCAGTCCGCAAGGCGTGCGGGCCGGTCGTAGCGCGTCCAGAGGCTGTTGGCGGCGAGCGCCACGGGCCTTCGGAGCGCTGCCTCGAGGGCGTAGCGGCCATAGACGGCGGCGTTGTCCGACGAGCCCCTGGCCACGAGGAGGACGCCGTCAGGGGGTTCGGCGCGCAACCTGGCCAGCGCCTCGCCCACCTCCTGGCGGCGCGAGAGTAGCCCTTCGAGGACTGCCGGCTGCTCGGCCATGTCCGCACGAACCAGGGGACCGCGTGCTTCCTGTTCCACCGGACCTCCTCCTGCCCACCGGTCGGTGGCACGTCACGAGGCGCTCCCTCGTGCGCACCGGAGCTGTGATCACTGACCCTTGACCGGAGCCGGGCGACAACTTAGAGTTTCAGATTGAAATCGATTTCAGCATGAATGGGACAGTGGAAGCAAGCGACGCACGCCACGCAAATCGGTCAGCGGTCCTGTGGGCACTGCTGCAACGGGGCACTGCCACGCGCCTCGAGCTCGGCTCTGCCGCGAGGCTGAGTCCGGCCACGGTGTCCCGGGTCGTCGACGGCCTGACGGGCGAGGGACTGGTGCGCGACTCCCCCCTGGTCCCGACCGGCCGTCGAGGGAGGCGCATCTCGCCCGTGGCGTTCAACGGGGATGTGGGTGCCGTGGTCGGGGTGGACCTCGGCGGCTCCAACTGCCGGCTGGTCGCGACCGACCTCCTCGGGCGCGTCCTTGCCCGGACCCGCCGACGGACCCCTTCCCGTCTTTCCACCGCGAAGCTCGCGCGCTGGGTGTCGGACCAGGCGTTGGCGTTGCTCGAGGACAGGTCCGTCGGCAGGGTGGCTGTGGGGCTGCCCGGCATCGTCGATCCGCAGACCGGCGCCGTGCGCGGCGCGCCGAACTTGCCGCAGGTGGAGGGCCTCTCCTTCATCGAGGCGATCAGGGATCAGGTCCCGGTCCCGGTCACGTTCGACAACGACTCCAACATGGCCGTGCTCGGCGAAATCCGGCTGGGGGGGGGCCGGGGGAAGCGCAACGTGGTGATGTTCACCATCGGCACGGGCCTCGGCGCGGGAGTCGTGATGGACGGCCGCCTGCTTCGGGGACGCAGCGGGCTCGTGGGCGAGCTCGGCTACCTCCCCGTGGGCCTCGACGGCACCACACTTGAGTCGCTCCTCTCGGCACACGGCCTCATGGCGCAGGCGGCGCAGCGGGGAGTGCACCTCACCTCGTTGACAGCGATGTTCGCTCTGTCGGCTCCGAAGGCGCTGCAGGAGATCCGCAAGCGGTTCTCCAAGGGGCTGCTCACCGCCCTCGTCGCGGTCACGGTGGCCTACGAGCCCGACGTGGTGGTCCTGGGGGGCGGGGTCGCGAACTCGCTCCGGGAGACGATTGGGGGGCTCGAAAAGGAGCTGCACACGATCGTTCCCGAGGGGCCGGAGCTCGCTGTGTCGGCGATCGGGGATGCCGCCGGCGCGTTCGGGGCCGTGGTGGCCGGACTGCACGACGCTTACGTACAGCTGGGAGTCGACCCGAGCCTGCTCGACGGCTCGGTCGGCCCCGAGCTCACAGGCGTGCTCGCTGAGTTCACGGAGGTCTCGGCCGATGCTGACTGAGGGTCATGCCACGCCAGCGACCAACGGGGCCGGGTCGGCGTTCGTACTGGCGATCGACTTCGGCGGCTCGAAGACGGCGGTGGCGACCGTCGATCCTCGCGGCCAGATCGTGGCGACCGAGCGTCTCGGCCTCGACAAGGCGACCCGCGCAGAAGAGATCGTGGCCGACGCCGCGCGCGCCGGCCGCCGCCTCCTCGAGGCGGCCCCGAGCGGCCCGTGCGTCGGGGTCGGCGTCGCCAGGCCGGGCATCCCGAGCGCCGAGGGAGTCCTGCTCTCGCCCAACCTTCCCAGCTGGGACCGCGTGCGCTTGGCCGAGGAGATCGGCGATGCCTTCGGGATCGCGCCGGTGGTGGTGGCGAACGACGTGAAGTGCGCGGCGCTGGCCGAGCACCGCTGGGGCGTGTTGCGTGACGTCGACCTCGCCCTCTACGTCAACCTCGGATCGGGTGTAGGCGCCGCCACCGTCGCCAGCGGGCGCGTCCTCGACGGCGCGCACGGTGGCGCGGGGGAGATCGGCTACGCAGCCGGACGGATCCCCGAGCTGGACCGTGTGACCTCGACGCTCGAGGACATGGTCGGCGGGCGGCGGCTCGCCGAGCGGGCGAGCGAGCTGGCCGGACGGACGCTCACGACGCGCGAGGTCTTCGACTCCAACGAACCGGCGCTCGCGAACCTCGTCGACGATGCGCTCGCGACCCTGGGGGCGCACCTGCGCACGCTCGTGCTCGCCTTCGACCCTACGCGCGTGGCCCTGGGCGGTGGCCTGATGGGGCACGCCGAGCGCGTGCTGTGCGCGCTCCGCCGCCACCTCAGCGTGCCCGCGCCGTTCAGTGTCGACGTCGTCGCAGGCCAGTTCCTCTACGACGCCGCCCTTCGCGGTGCAGCCGCAGTGGCGCTCGACGCCGTTCGGGGAGGTGCAGATGGCTGAGCTCCAGCACCCCGAAGACCTGTGCGCGCTCGCAGAGCGCCTCAGCTCCTTCGTCGACGTGGACGAGGTGGTGGCGACGACGCGGGCACTCGTCGCCGTCGACACGGTGACCGGTCACGAGTCCCGGCTCACCGACGAGCTGGTCGGACGACTCAACGCGCTCGGGATGACAACCAAGGTGGCCCAGTTCCAGCCCCGGCGAGCCAACGTGTACGGCTGGCGGCGCGGGAGGGGAGACGGCCCGACCATCTTGCTGATCGGCCATGTCGACACCGTCGAGGTGGCCGAGTGGGCGGCCGCGTGGGGCGACGACGCGCGCGCCGATCCCTTGGCGGGGGTGCTCGCAGAGGGGTGCCTGTGGGGACGCGGAACCGCCGACGAGAAGGGCGGCATCGCTGCAATCTTGTCGGCGCTGGGCGCACTCGGCGCGGCCAGGATCGAGCCGGAAGGTGACGTTGTAGTCGCCTTCGTCGGCGACGAGGAGAGTGGGCAGCCGGGCATCGGCCGGAGCGAGGGCGCGAAGGCACTCGTCGGCGAGCTGGCCGCGGGCATGCTCCCGTTCCCGGACTTCGCTGTCTACACCGAGCCGACCAACCTCGATCTATACGTGGCCCAGCCGGGGTTCTTCCTAGCGACGATCGAGGTGCGCGGCCGCGCCAGCTACTTCGCGTACCCCTGGCAGGGACGCAGCGCCATCCGCGACGCGGGGAAGCTCCTGCACGCACTCGAGGGTTACGAGGCCGAGCTGTGGGCACGAGGTGTGCACCCCAGCATCGGCCACGCGCTCTTGGTCGTGACCGGCATCGCTGGCGGCGAGTCGGTGTCGGTCCCCGAGCGCTGCTCGGTGACACTGATCCGCACCGTGCTCCCCACCGAGACCATGGACGGAGCCCGCCAGGAACTGGAGGACCTGGTGCACCGGCTGGGCGTCGAGGACGGCGTGGAGGCAACGGTGCGCTACACGGCCGAGCGCGACCATCCGATCGGCGGCACCCCGACCGAGACGGACGCCGCCGACGCGCGCGTCGCGCTGCTGGCGCGCTGCCTGGGCCAGGTCTCGGGGCACGCGACGCTGGGTGGCGCACCGTACTGGTCCGAGCTGCCGCTCCTGGCGGCGGCCGGCGTGCCCGGTGTCTATCTGGGGCCCGGAGACATCGCGCTGTGCCACACGCCGAACGAGCGGGTGCCGGTCGACCACCTGGTCGCCGTTGCACGCACCTTGGCGGTGTTCCTCGCCGCTGCATCCGGCGTTGGTCCGGGTGCGCCGGCGCCGTCTGCGAGCAGGAACGCAGCCGCAGACGATGAACGCAGCAAGAGTGCAAGCATCGCAAGGAAGAAGGGAAGGCGATGATGCGAATGACCATACGGACCAGTCCACCGAGACGGCAGCGTGCGGGTGTGACGGGCGGCACGAGTATCCGGCGCCTCGCGGTGACGGCTGCGC
>JAJZYE010000100.1 GCA_021806055.1 Actinomycetes bacterium
AGTACCGCCAGGCCCAGGCGATGTGCGGACGTGCCGAGCGTCAGGACCGCGACCACGGCCTCCAGCCCCTCGAGGAACACCCCCTTGAATGCCATGACGAAGGCGATGCGATCGCGTTGGGGCGAGGTCCCGAGCGACTCCAGCTCCGCGACGACCTCGTGGTAGATCGCGTCCTCGTCATGCCGGTCCTTCAGCCCTCCCGAGCGCAGGATCGCCTTGCGCAGCCACTGCAGGCCGAAGATCAGCAGCACACCGCCCACGATCAGGCGCAGCGCGGCGAGTGGCACGTGCACGAGTGCCGGTCCGAGCACCGCCACCAGTGCCCCGAGGGCGACGAGGGCGACGGTCGTTCCCTCGAGGGCGGAGCGCCAGCCCCGCGTGTGACCGACCGCCAGCACAATCGTGAGCGCCTCGACCATCTCGACGGCGGTTGCCAGGAAGACCGCTCCCACCAGGACCACCACGCTCGACGACACCGCGACCGCGATCACACCATCCTCCTTTGAGTCACCAGAGGCTCGCGGCGCACGTGGTGTCGATCACTCGCGCACTCGCCGCGCACCGACGTTCGAGACGTACCTACTCGAACCCTAGCGGTCGCGCCGTCGTAGCTCGTCTTCCACCGCCGCCGGATCCAGGCCGCGGCTGCGCAGCAACAGCAGGGTGTGGAACCAGAGGTCCGCCGCCTCGCTCACCACTCTCTCGTTATCCTCGCTCAACGCGGCGACCGCCAGCTCCACCGCCTCCTCGCCGACCTTGCGTGCGGCGCGCGGCGTGCCCGCACCGAGGGTCGCGACCACGTACGAGTCATCGGCGCCGGCGGCGTCACGTTGCAGGATCTTTCGCCACAGCCACGGCGTGAAGCACGACGTCGACCCGTCGTGACAGGTTGGGCCGTCAGCGCTGACCCGCACCAGGACGGCGTCGTCGTCGCAGTCGAGTGTGATCTCGATCACGTGCAACGTGTGCCCCGACGTCTCACCCTTTCGCCAGAGACGCTGGCGAGACCGCGAGTAGAAGTGGACCACGCCGCTCGAGCGCGTAAGTGCCAGGGCCTCCTCGTCCATCCAGCCCAGCATCAGCACTCGCCCCGTCGCGTCATCCTGCACGATCGCCGCCCGCAGGTCACCGTCCGTCATTCATCCTCCTGCACTGGTCGAAGGGCGACGCCACACGCCTCGATCTCACGGCGCAGTCCGGTGATGCCCCGAGGGTTCTCGTGCACGATCGACGCGACGAGCGCCGCGTCCGCGACGCGCAGCGCGTCGGCCACGTGGCGGGCCGTGCCGGCGCCGCCCGAGGCGATCACCGGGATCGGCACCGCGTCGCGCACCGCCCCGGTCACGAGAAGATCGAATCCGGCGCGGCGCCCGTCGTGGCGGATGGAGGTCAGCAGGATCTCCCCCGCGCCGCGGTCGGCTGCCTCGACCGCCCACGCTACGGTCGCGACGCCCGTCGCCACCCGGGCGCCGTGGGTGTAGACGACGTCGTCCTGCGTATCGATCGCGACCACCACGGCCTGGCTGCCGAATCGGTCCGCGATGGAGGTGATCAGCGAGGGATCGGCCAACGCCGCGGAGTTGAGCGCGACCCGGTCGGCGCCCGCCTCGATGATCCGACTGGCGTCCTCGACCCGGCGAACCCCGCCACCCACCGTGAAGGGGATCGTCAGGACGTCGGCCACCCGCGCCACCACTGACGTCATGGTCGCGGCATCCTCCGGTGTCGCGGCAATGTCCAGAAAGACCAACTCGTCCGCTCCCCCCCGTCCGTAGTAGCTGGCCAGCTCCACGGGGTCGCCCACGTCGCGCAATTCGACGAAGCTCACGCCCTTGACGACACGGCCGTGGGCCACGTCCAGGCAGGGGATCAGACGCGCGAGAGGCATTGGTCCAGGAAGCGCAGTCCTGCGGCGCCGCTCTTTTCGGGGTGGAACTGCACACCCACGAACGACCCCGACTGCACAATCGCCGTCAGGCCCTCGGACGTGGCCACCGCGTCGTCCGTGTACGCCACGTAGGAGTGTGCGAAGTAGTAGACCTCGTCGCCGGGATCGACGGTCGCCCACCCCAACCGCGGCACCCGGCCGTCACGCAAGCGGCGCACGCGCCCCGCGACGAGGCCCAGACCGGCCACCCCACCGTCCTCCTCGCTCTCCTCCAGGGCCAACTGCAGTCCGAGGCAGATCCCCAGAAGCGCACCCCCGGCATCCACGCGAGCACGCAGTGCGTCGGCGGCGCCCGTCGCGTGGAGGTGTTCCATGGCGCTGCGCGCCGACCCGACGCCCGGCAGGATGACGTAGGGCGCGTCGCGCAACAGCGCGGGGTCGGCGCTGACCGTACTGCGATGGCCGAGGTGCGCGAGGGCCGCGCCCACCGAGCGGGTGTTGCCGGCTCCGTAGTCCACCACGACGACGTCGCTCATAGGGATCCCTTGGTCGATCGAATCATCGCACCGTCGCGGGCGAGGGCCTGCGCGAGAGCCCGGCCCACCGCCTTGAAGGCGGCCTCGGCGACGTGGTGGGCGTTGCGCCCGCTCGCCGTGACGTGCAGGGTGATGCGTGCCGTCTGGGCCAAGGACTCGAAAGCGTGAGCCGCCATCCCCGGATCGGGGTCGATCGCGAGGGTCGCCGTCGCGCGCCCCGACAGGTCAACCACAGCGTGCGCGAGGGCCTCGTCCATCGGCACGCGAGCTTCACCGTAGCGAGCCAGGCCGCGACGATCGCCCAACGCCTCGTCGAGCGCCTCGCCGAACGTGCGCATCATGTCCTCGACGACGTGGTGCTCGCCGGTCTCCGGATCGCCGACCCCCTCCAGGCGCAAGTCCATTCCCCCGTGGAAGGCCAACTGCTGGAGCATGTGGTCGTAAAAGCCCTCACCCGTCGAGACCAGCACCCGTCCCTGACCCCACGGGCGTAAACGCACCGAGAGGCGCGTCTCGGCGGTGGCGCGGCGGTGGCGCGTCACGGCCACGGGCGCCTCACCGTCGGCCAGCTCGTGGCTGAGCGCCCCCAGGAGGACGTCGTCGTCGACCTCGTCGCGCACGCTGATCCGCAGTCCCCCCGCGAAGGCCCTCAGCACCACCCCGTAGGGCAGAAGGCGCTCGACCAGCGCCGCGGGATCCTCCATCGGAACGTACAGAAAGTTCGTGTACGACGGCGTCGCCACGAGGCCGAGCGCGGCCAGGGCGTCGGCGAGGCGTGCCCGCTCGGCGATCTGGGCGCTGACGTCAGGGGGCGACGCCAAGCCCGCGAGCGCGAGGGCGGCCGAGAGTGAGGACACCGACAGCGGCGCCTGGCGCGACGTCAGCACGGCACAGCGCTCGGCGTCGGCGACGGCGTAGCCGACTCGAGCGCCCGCCAGCCCGAAGGCCTTGGAGAAGGTACGCAGGACGACGGCACCGTCACCGACTCGATCGAGCGCATCCACCCCCGCGTAGTCCGCGTAGGCCTCATCGATCACCAACTGCCCCCGCACCACGGGAACGTCGGGCAACTCGCCGGTGGGATTGTTCGGACGACACACGAACACCAGGTCCGCGTCGCGCGGATCGTCGACCATGGTCGCACCCGCCATCAACGCCGCGTAGCGGTACATCGAGTACGAGACCGCTGGGACGGTCGCCACGGTGCCGTTCTCGGCGAAGACCCGTGCGCACAGCACGATCAGCTCATCGCTGCCGGCCCCCAGGACCACCTGGTCCATCGCCACGTCGTGGCGCGCCGCGATGGCGGCGCGCAGGGGCTCGTACCGGCCGCGGTCGTACTCGTTGACGTCGGCCAGCGCCCGCGCGATCGCGGCGGGGCGGGCGCTCGCCGGGGGCGCTGGGGGCACGTTGCCGTCGAAGCGAATGATCGCGCGAGCGTCAAGACCAGTGCGCGCCGCGATCGCCGCATTGGACGGGGGCCACTGGTACGCGGCGAGGGCGGGGGGCAGGGACCGGCTCATCGGCGCATCGTCGCCTTGTGGCGCGGCATCCCTTCGAGGTCCGCCAGGGCCTCCACCGTCGGCGCCAGCCGCGCGAGGCCCTCGCGCGTCACGCGTTGCACGGTCACCGTCTTGAGGAAGCTCTCGAGACCGAGGCCGCCGGTCGAGCGCGCCCACCCTCCCGTCGGCAGCACGTGGTTGGCGCCCGTCGCGTAGTCCCCCGCCGGAACCGGCGAGTAGGGACCGACGAAGACGGCACCGGCGTTACGGATCCGATCGGCCAGCGACTCCGCGCGCGTCCCGAGCAGGGCGACGTGCTCACCGGCGTGGCCCTCCACCTCCGCCAGCGCCGCCTCGAGATCCTCCCCGACGCGCACGACAAACGCCCGAGAGTCGGGACCGTGCTCCATCTGCGCCGCGACCTCCTGGGCAATCAGGGCCTCGTCGATGCCCTCGTCGGCCACCACCACCACCTCGCTGGGACCCGCGGGTAGATCGATGGCCACGTCGCGACTCACCAACAACTTGGCGCTGTTGACCGCGCCGCCGCCCGGTCCCACGATCTTGTCCACCGCCGCGATCGACTCGGTGCCGTAGGCCAGCGCCGCGATCGCCTGGGCACCCCCAACCGCCCACACCTCGTCGAGGCCGAGCAACGCCGCCGCGGCGGCCACCGCGGCCGAACCCTCGGGGGGCGTGCAGACCACGATCCGATCGACGCCGGCGACCTGCGCGGGAACGACGCCCATCAGCAGTGAGGAGACCAGACCACGCGGCACGTACACGCCCACCGAGCGCAGTGGCGACCACCGGCGCTCGAGCGTCACGCCCGGCGACACCTCCACGACGAGATCGCGCGGTCGCTGCGCCTCGTGCCAGGTGCGGATCGACGCCGCCGCGTCGAGCACGGCGGCCACCGGGAGGTCACCGTAGGGCACGGCGCGCTCGGGGCGCAGCGCGGTCGTGGCGTCCAGGAGCCGCGACCACTCGGCGACGGCGGCGTCGCCGCGCTCGCGTACATCACGCACGATGTCCTCGACGCTGAAACGACGATCTGGCGAGACGGTCTTACTCACGGCACCATCCTCTCGACGGGCAGGGTCAGGATCGACGTCGCGCCACACGCCTCGAGACGAGGGAGCAACGACCAGATGTCGGCGGCCGGCACCAGCGCGTGCACCG
>JAJZYE010000101.1 GCA_021806055.1 Actinomycetes bacterium
GGAGGTGGACGAGGCGACCGAGGGCCAGGAGGCGGGGCTCTTGTCGGCGACGTTCATCGTCAAGGGTCGCTACGCCTACGGCTGGCTCTCCAGTGAGCGGGGCGTGCACCGACTCGTGCGCATCAGCCCCTTCGACTCCCAGGCGCGCCGTCAGACCAGTTTCGCGTCGCTCGACGTCACGCCGTTGCTCGACGACGACGCCTCCGAGGTCGAGATCGACGAGAAGGACCTGCGTATCGACACCTACCGGTCATCGGGGGCCGGGGGACAGCACGTGAACAAGACCGATTCGGCGATCCGCATCACCCACCTGCCCACCGGGGTGGTGGTGAGCTGCCAGAACGAGCGCTCGCAGCACCAGAACCGGGCGCGCGCGATGCAGATCCTGGAGGCCAAGCTGGCCGAGCGCGCCCGGGTGCAGCGTCAGGCGCAGATGGATGCGCTGAGCGGCACGCGCAGCGATAACGCGTGGGGCTCGCAGATCCGTAGTTACGTCCAGGCCCCGTACCAGCTGGTCAAGGACCACCGCACGGACGTCGAGACGGGCAACGTCGAGGCGGTGCTGGACGGCGATCTGGACGCCTTCATGGAAGCGGAACTGCGCCGTCAGCGTGCGCTCGCGCCCAGCGACCCGTCCTGACCGGTGTGTCGTCGCGCCGCCGCCGCGGCCACGTACAATGGGGCATCGTGAATGTAGGCGCCGCTGGGCGAGTCAGTAGTCCACTCCGGATGGTGCGAGCGTGATCCGCTTCGAGCACGTCTCCAAGACGTACAAGAACGGGACGCCCGCGCTGAAGGACATCTCACTCAACATCGAGAAGGGCGAGTTCGTCTTCCTCGTGGGGGCGTCGGGCTCGGGCAAGACGACGTTCTTGCGGCTGCTGCTGCGCGAGGAGCTGCCCGACCAGGGTCGCATCCTCGAGGCGGGCCGCGACATCGGCCAGCTCTCGTCGTGGCGCGTCCCGTACCTGCGCCGCAACATCGGCTGCGTCTTTCAGGACTTTCGCCTGTTACCCAACAAGACCGTGTTCGAGAACGTGGCGTTCGCGCTCGAGGTGATCGGGCGCCCCCGTTCGACGGTGGAGTCCCAAGTGCCCCAGATCCTGGACCTGGTCGGGTTGGCCAGCAAGGCGAAGAACCTGCCGGGCGAGCTCTCCGGCGGCGAGCAGCAGCGCGTCGCGGTGGCGCGCGCGTTCGTCAACCGCCCCCTCATCCTGCTGGCTGACGAGCCGACCGGCAACCTCGATCCCACGAACTCCGAATCGATCATGGCCTTGCTGGAGCGGATCAACCGGACGGGGACGACGGTGGTCATGGCCACGCACGACAAGGTCCTGGTGGACCGGATGCGCCGACGAGTCATCGAGTTGGACCGCGGCGAGATGATCCGCGACCAGGTGCGCGGCGTCTACGGCATCGACGAGACCCCGGTGAGCCTGTAGTGCGCGTCTACCTGCGCTACGCGCTACGCGAGACCCTGGGCAACCTGTGGCGCAACCGGATGATGACCATCGCGGCGATTCTGACGGTGGCGGTGTCGCTCTCGCTCGTCGGGGCCGCTCTGCTGCTCAAGCAGAGCGCCGCGCAGGCCTCGGCCCAGTGGCAGCAGGGTACCCGCGTCACGGTGTGGATGCAGCCCAACGCGACGTCGAGCGAGCTGTCCAACGTGCGCACTGAACTGGCCAATCTGCCGATCGTGAAGGACTGCGTCTTCTACACCCAGGCCCAGGACTATCGCGAGGCCCTGAAGATCCTCCCGACCAATGAGTCGAGTGTCCTTCACGTGGGCGACATGCCCACCTCGTTTCGCTGCGTGCCGACGGTGCCCTCGGACGCCGCCGTGGTCGCCTCGACGTTCACCAACCAGCCGGGCGTGTACCAGGTCACCGCGCCCGAACAGCAGATCCGTGAGATGAACCGCGCGATCCGCATCCTGCAGATCGTCTTCCTGGCCCTGGCCGCGGTGCTTTTGCTGTCCGCGACCGTGCTGATCCTCAACACGATTCGAATGGCCATCTTCTCGCGGCGCCGTGAGGTGTCGGTGATGAAGCTGGTTGGTGCGACCAACTGGTTCATACGGATCCCCTACATCACCGAGGGGTTCATCCAGGGCCTGATCGGCTCCGCCGTGGCGATCCTCGCGGTGACGGCCCTGCACACGTGGTACCCGCTGCACAACGAGTTCCAGCTCGACACGCGGGCCCTGGTGGGCACCAACGTGGTGGTCCTGGTGGTGGGCGTGGTCATCGGCTCGGTGGGCTCGGCGATCGCCATTCGCCGTTTCCTCGACGTCTAGCCAGTGCGCGTCTCGTCGAGCGACTCGTCGCGAGTCCCCGCCACGGCGGTCGGGTCAGTCCTCGACGGGGGCGAACTCCAGCGCGAGCGAGTTCACGCAGTAGCGCAGGCCGGTCGGGGTCGGGCCGTCGTCGAAGACGTGCCCGAGGTGGCCGCCGCAGCGCGCACAGAGGATCTCGGTGCGGCTGCGCAGGAGCGAGTGGTCCGGTCGCTCGACGATGGTGCCGGGCTCGCAGGCGTCGAAGCTCGGCCATCCGCACCCGGAGTCGAACTTCTGGTCCGTCGTGAACAGTTCCTGGCCGCACCCCGCGCAGGAGAAGACGCCGCGGTGGTCGACGTGCAGCAGGGAGCCGGTGAACGGAGGCTCGGTCGCCGCGCCTCGCAGCACCGCGTAGCGGTCGCCCGGCAGCTCGGCGCGCCACTGCTCATCACTCTTCACCACGTCGTAGTCCATGGGCGCAGCGTACCGGTTCACGCCGGTCGCCTCTCCACTCTCCCCGGCGCCGTCGTCGGCGGCGGTGAAACCGAGGACGCGGCCGTAGAAGGAGAGTTCAGCCTCGAGGGCGCGGCGAATTGACGCCGCCTGACGTAGACCGTGTCCCTCGCCCTCCAGGAGCAGGAGCGTCACGGGAACGTGACGCTCGCGCAGGACGTCGGCCATGGTCGTTGCCTGGGAGAGGGGCACCACGGGGTCCTCAGCGCCCTGGATCAGCAGCAGCGGCGTGGTGACCTGGTCCGCGTGCTGGGCGGGTGAGCGCGCGTCGTAGAGCTCGCGTTGCGCCGGCCACGCGCCGACCAGGCCCTCGTGGTAGTGAGCCTCGAACTTGTGCGCGTCGCGGGCCAGCGTCGAGAGCTCGGTGATGCCGTAGTAGCTCGTGGCGCCGGCGAAGTCGTCGTGGAAGGTCGCGGCGCACAGGGCGGTGAACCCTCCCGCGCTCTTGCCACGGATCAGGAGCGCCGCGCCGTCGGCGAGCCCCCGACGGACCAGGTCGCGCGCGGCGTCGACGCAGTCGGCGACGTCGAGAATACCCCACTGGCCACGCAGGCGCTCGCGGTAGGGGCGTCCGTACCCCGACGAGCCCCGGTAGTCAACGCCGAGGACGCCGATGCCGCGACTGGTCCAGAACGCGATCTCGTAGTCGAGGGTGGCGAGACAGTGCGACGTCGGTCCGACGTGGCCCGTGACGAGGAGGGGGGCGGGCCCGTCGAGGGTGTACGTGGGGTGCGTGGGCGGGTAGTACAGGGCGTGGGCCACCTCGCCGTCGCGCGTGGCGACGTCGAGGAGCGCGGGAGTGGGCAGGTACGCCGCGTCCACCTCGTCGCGCCCACCGGCGCGCACCACCTGTGCGTGGCCGTCGGCGAGGCGCAGGCGTGCCACGCTGGGCGCCGCGGTCGGCGAGGCGACGACGGCCACGATCGTGCCGTCGCCGTTGCCGTCGAGTGACACGATCGTGCTCCAGGGCGTGTCGATCTCGTCCAGGGCGCCGTCGGGCGTGAGTACGCCGAGGTGGTACCACGGCCCGCGCGACCACGTGACGGCGATCGTGCCGTCGTGCTGGGGCACGTACGAGGGTTGCGACGACCAGGGCGGATCCGCGAACTCGTCGTCGCGCGCGGCGAGCGACGTCGCGCCGCGGGCGTCGTCGCGGTAGAGGTTCCACCAGCCGGTTCGGTCTGAGAGGAAGAGCAGGGAGCCGTCGGTCGCGTAGCGGGGTTGCTGGACCGCCTCGTGGGGGCCACCGGCGACGAGGCGAACCCGGCCCAGTCCCGCGTCGCTGAGGGTGGCCTCGTACAGGAGGGTGGCGTCCCAGGGCATGGCCGGATGGTCCCACGCGATCCAGGCGAGACGCTTGCCGTCCGGCGACACGACGGGGGTGGCGTAGAAGTCGTGGCCCTCGTGCAGCGTCCTGGGCTCCGCGCCGTCGGTCGCGACGAGGACGAGGTCGTTGTCGACTCGCGTGGCGCCGTGACGCTCGCGCACACAGATCACCCCGTCGGCCTCGGCGGTCAGCACGGGATCGGCGTAGCGCCAGGCGCGCGGTGACGGGGGTGGCGGCGTGATCGCGCGCGGCGCACAGCCCGGCGCTACGCAGTAGAGGCGTTGGTCGTCCAGGACGCTCACGTAGACCACGTCGTGCGGGCCGACGACGTAGGGCCGACTGCCGTACTCGTAGACCAGGCTGCGGGCGGATGCGCCGGACGCCAGCACCTCGGTGGGCGGCCCCGTGAGTCCGTGGCGCACGAGGACGTCGCGCCCCTCCTCGGGTCGCCGCTCGATCCAGTAGAGGGCGGATGCACTGACACGGGGGTGACTCAGCCGCGTCGCCTGACGGGCGACCAGGTCGCTCGTCACGGGGGATGGCCAGGTCCCCCCCGGCCGGATGACCCGCGTCGGGTCAGGCATACCGTCCGCGAGGCGCGTACGGGGGCGTACGGGGGAACTCCGGCTCGTCGGCGAGGAGCCGGGTGAACGCGCTGGACAGCCCCGCCGGGTCCAGTCCCAGCTCGGCCAGCAGATCGTCGGGTCGGTGGTGTTCGAGGTAGGCCCGGGGCACGCCGAGGATGCGCGTCGTGGGGAATGCCCGGTGCAGGTCCTGGGCGCGGTTGCGCACCGCGGACACCATCAGGGTCCCCGCCCCCCCGTGGCGCGTGGCGTCCTCGATGGTCACGATGCGCTGGTGCTCGAGGGCGTCGTCGATCATCGTCGGGTCCGGGGGCAGGACGCGCACGTCGTAGAGCGTGACGCGCGAGGCGTCATCGCCCATTCGCGCGAGCGCCCGGTATGCGCTCGCGGC
>JAJZYE010000102.1 GCA_021806055.1 Actinomycetes bacterium
ACGCTCGAGCCATCATCCTGCTCTCGGAGGGTCGCCTGCTGAACCTCGGCAACGCCACCGGCCACCCGAGCTTCGTGATGAGCAACTCCTTCACCAATCAGGTGATGGCCCAGATCGAGCTGTTCACCCGTCACGAGCAGTACGACGCACGCGTCTACGTGCTGCCCAAGCACCTCGACGAGAAGGTGGCCCGACTCCACCTGGACGCCCTGGGCGTCCGGCTGACCACCCTCACCAAGACCCAGGCCGACTACCTCGGCGTCCCTGTCGAGGGTCCCTACAAGCCCGACTCCTACCGTTACTAGCCCGCGGCGTTCTCGCACCGCGGATGCGCCGCACGGTCGGTGAGGGCCGCGCCGGAACGGTGGGGCGAAACAGGACGGTGACCGCGAGAGCCTGGCGCTACGCGTAGCGCGCCAGGCTCTCGCGCAGCACGGCACGAAATCGCTCGGGATCGAGTGACACGCCCACGCGCGTCGTGCTGTGCTCGTGCGCGCGGCGCCGATCGAACCACGTCGCACCGCGCGAGTGCTCGCCACCGGTCTCCACCGCGACCGCCGCCCCCTGGGTCGTGATGGCGGAGGGGTCGATCACCGCGTAGACCGCGGTCGCGTCGTGCATGATGATGTCGCGATTCGCGTACCACCGCTCGTGATAGGCGGCGTAGGGCTCGAGCATCTGCGCGCAGCGCTCCCCCACGTGCGTGCCGAGCCCGCGCAGGAACGCGAGGTCGTCGTCGCGCAGCACCGCCTGGTGCGTGAGGTCCAGGGGTAGCACGGTGATCGGCCAACGACCCGCGAAGACGCGCACCGCTGCCTCGGGATCGGCCCAGATATTGAACTCGGCGGCCGGGGTCACGTTGCCCTGCCAGGAGGCGCCCCCCATCAGGACCAGACGCTCGACGCGCGTGTCGAACAGCGGATCACGCGCGAGTGCCGTCGCGAGGTTCGTGAGCGGGCCGATCGCGATCACGGTGAGCGGCCCCTCGTCGGCCAGACGACCGAGCAGCTCGACCGCGGTCTCGGCCGCCTCCGGGGTGCGCGGCTCCTCCCACGCGAGATCGCCCAGCCCGTCGGCGCCGTGGACCTCGCTGGCGTCGCCCGTCGCCCCCGCGAGGGCGCGCGCGGCGCCTCGCGCGACCAGCACGTCACGGCGTCCCGACAGGTCAACCAGTCGCCGGGCGTTCAGGGTCGTCTTGTCGATCGCGACGTTGCCCGCCACGGTGGTGAGCGCCACCACGTCGAGGTCGTCGCGGGCCAGCGCGAGCAAAATGGCCACGGCGTCGTCCACCCCCGGGTCCGTGTCGATCACGACGCGCGTGCGAGCCACGCCTCCACCTCCGTCCTCGTCGGCAGGGCGCCGCGCGCACCGGGCGCCCGGGTCGCGAGCGACCCCGCAGCCGTGGCGAAGCGCAACGCCTCACGAGCCTCGACGCCGCACGCGTACTGGGTCGCGTACGCCGCGCAGAACACGTCGCCCGCACCCACGGTATCGACGGGCTCGACCGGTAGAGCGGGTGCGCGCGCCACCTCGCGCCCGTACCGGTAGTGAACTGCCCCGCGCGCGCCCAGAGTCACGACGCAGTGCGCCAGCGACGCCAGGTCCAGCGACGCCACCTCGATCTCGTTGGCGATCACCACCGCACAGCGCCCCAGCGTGATCGGATCGACACGCGCCGACGGCGCCACATTCAGCACGAGGGCGCGGGCCCGACGCGAGACCTCGTCCACCACCGCGGGGGGGATCTCCAGCTGCGCGAGTACCACGTCGAAGTCCTCGAGGGCGACGTTCGACGGGTTCACGTCCCCGTTCGCCCCGGGCGCCACGACGATCACGTTCTCGCCCCGGTCGTCCACCGTGATGAGGGCGGTACCGGTCGGGCGCGCGCAGCGCGCGACGCGCGACACGTCGACGCCGGCGGACGAGAGCTCGCCCACGAGCCACGACCCGGTCTCGTCGTCGCCCACCGCACCCACCATCGCCGTTCGCACCCCGAGGCGCGCGGCGGCCGCGGCCTGATTCGCCCCCTTGCCACCCGCCAGTCGGGCCAGGTCACCACCCACCACGGTCTCACCGGGGCCCGGTAACCGGGCGACGCGCACCACCAGGTCGGCGTTAATGCTCCCGACGACCGCGAGGTGCGGATCGAGCGGCACCGCCACGACTAGGGCTGGAACTTGTTGGTGTAGTACGCCGACGGTGCCGGAACCTTGGTGATCAGGTGCACGCTCTTCAACGCGCGCGCCAACGTCAGCCACTGGGCGTTGGTCTGCGTGAAGTACTGGCCGTGGGCGTTGGTCAGGAAGGGGATCGTGAGCCGCCAGCCCAGGGCGTTGTAGGCGTTGGTGTACCCGCTCTGCGGGTAGGTCCTGTCGAAGTCCGTCGCGGCGCGCGCCGGGTTGTGGACGGCCCAGATGGTCGCCTTCTTCACCGCCGAGAGGAAGGCCCGGACCGTGGCGCCGTGGGCCGAGGCGTAGCCCCTGGTGACCGCGTACACCCAAATGGGGATGTCGGGCGCGCCGACGGCGGTGCCGAGCAGCTCGACCAGCTTGCCCTTCGTGTGCGAACCCACGAAGCCGGGGATCTCGTAGTTCGTGGTCGACGTCGAGAAGTTGACGCGACCCGCGAGCAGGTCGGTCAGGTCATTGCCGGTGGGGTCGGTCACGACGTTGACCTGGTTGGCCGACAGGCCCGCGTGACGTAGCACGAAGGGCAGCATCGCCTCGGTCCAGGTATCGCCGTAGGAGAAGATCTTCTTACCCTTGAGCTCGGCCTTCAGGTTCGACGCGGTGAGCTTCGTCCCGGGCTTGGCGAAGACCGCCCAGTTGTTGCGCATCGAGTAGTTCGCGACCGAGAGCATCGGCGCGCCCGCGTTCACCGCCACTCCCATGTCCGTCGTCGTGATGAACCCGATCTGACCAGCACCGGTGGTCAGCATCTTGGTCGTGGTCGAGGTGTCGGGAGGGAACTTCACCGACACCTTGAGCCCGGCGGCGCGAAAGTACCCCTGATCCTGGGCGACGACCACGGGGATCAACTCGAAGTCGGGTCCCGGGAAGTCGTAGACGAAGGTCACCTTAGTCAACGGCGCCGCGGCGGCACCGAGAGTCCCCACCGCGACGGTGAGCGACGTCGCCAGCAGTGAGCCGGTCATGGCGAGGGCGGTCAGGCGCTTGATCTTCACGTTGCTCCTTTGCGGTGGCCGTGGTGGTGCGGTGGCGACATGCTAGTGCGCGCCCGGGCTCCTCACACGGTCACGGGCGTCGCGACCACCGCCGTCGCGCCACGCTGCGACGCTGCCAGGGCGTCGCCCAGACCTCGGCGCCAACGACGAGGAGGAACCACGAGATGCCGATCACGGTCATGAGCATCGTCGTGCCGTAGACCGCCGCCGTGTTGAGGTTGGAGTTGGCGTGCTCCTGGTAGAGCGCCAACGACGAGCCGTCGGAGGCGGCGAGCTCGCCGATGATGGCCCCGGTCACGGCGTAGGTGGCCCCGATCTTCAGGCCGCTGAACAGCGGGGTGGTCGTCGCGGGTATCTCGATCTGCAGGAACGTGCGCCACCGCGGGGCGCCGAAGACGCGCGCGAGGTTGATGAGGTCCTGATCGACGTGGCTGAGTCCGTCGAGCACGTTCACGGTCACCGGGAAGAACACGATCCACGCGACGATCACCACCTTCGGGGCGACCGAAAATCCGAGGATGAGCACCAGGGGCGCCGCGAGGGCGATGATCGGCACCGCCTGGGAGAGGACCAGGACGGGATAGACGAGGCGCTGGAGAACCGGGACCTTCGCCATGATGACGCCGAGCGTCAAGCCCAGTGCCGCCCCGGTGACGAAGCCGTACACCGTCTCACGGATCGTGCCGAGCGTGAGCGGCCACAGCACCGACCAGTTCTGGGTCACGGCCAGGATGGCCTGACGCGGGCGCGGCGCGATGTACGGCGCGACGTGGAAGACCACCACGATGCCCTGCCACAGCGCGAGGAGCAGCACGATCGACAGGAGTGGGATCCCCACGTTGCGCGCCACCGTGCGCCCGGCACGCCCGACGCCCGCGCGTGACCCGCGCGCTGACTCGCCGGGCGTCGGCGCGCTCACGACGCCCCCCCGTGCAGGAGGTGCATGACACGGCTCTTCAACTCGATGAACGTCGCGTCGGTGAGCGTGTCCACCGTGCGCGGGCGCGCCAGGACGTTCGCGAAGTCGGCCACGACCCGTCCGGGGCGCGGGGACATCACCACCACTCGATCGGAGAGGAAGAGCGACTCGTCGACGTCGTGGGTGATGAACAGTACCGTGCGCCCGGTGTCGCGCCACACCTGCAGCAGCCACTGCTGCATCTCGAGTCGGGTCTGCGCGTCCAGCGCCCCGAAGGGCTCGTCCAGCAGGAGCAGCGGCTGGTGGGTGACTAGCGTGCGCATGAATGCGACGCGCTGACGCATCCCCCCCGACAGCGCACTGGGGTAGTGACGGAGGAACTCGCCGAGTCCGTACTGCTCCGCGACGCGGCGTGCCTCCGCGCGATCGGCCTCGGTCACCCGACGCGTCAGCCGGGCCGCCATCGTGATGTTGTCCTGCACGGTGCGCCACGGCACCAGCAGGTCCTTCTGGAGCATGTAGCCGACGTGACCCGTCGTGTTGGTCACCGTCTTGCCGCCCATGATCACGGCGCCCGAGTCGGGCGCCACGAGCCCGGCGATGACGTTGAACAGCGTCGACTTGCCGCAACCCGACGGCCCGACGATCGCCACGAACGATCCCTCGTCGACCGAGATCGTCGTGGGCTCGAGGGCTACCGTGTCACCGAAGACCTTGCCGACGTCGCGCAACTCCAGCAGCGAGGGGCTCACCGCACAAATGTACCGTGACGCGTGTACCGTGACGCGTGTACCGTGACGCGCCGTCACGGCCCGCCCGCGCCGCCTAGCGGTACCCGGCGAACAGGTCGTCGACCACGCCGCGGCGTCCTCGCGGGTTGGTCGCGCGCACGAACCACTCCGTCGTCAT
>JAJZYE010000103.1 GCA_021806055.1 Actinomycetes bacterium
ACGGGAAGCCCGACGGATAGTGCCGTTGTGGCCGATCGCGCAATGAGGAGGCTGTATCGATCGCTACGTGGTGTCGACACTGCGCCCGACATTCTTCATCGCCTCGGCGAGTTGGTCGCGGTCTAGCGCGTCACCTTCGACACGCGCTTGCGCACCCTCCTGGTGGGCGAGTAGCAGCGTGGGGTTCGACAGCACCGCAATGGTCTCGCGCATTGCGTCGTAGTCGTCGGCCCCCAAGAGCACGGCGGCCCGGTGTCCGTTCTTGGTGATTTCGATTCGTTCGTGCGTCGAACTGGCTGCGTCCACCAATTTGGACAACTGTGCTCGAGCGTCGGCAATGGGCACGGTGGTTATGTACAGAATTGTAGCGTTATTCGGTCGCCAGCGAGCGTCCCGTTCTTCTGTGTCCCTGAAAGCCCACGTCACGGCTGCGTTCCGATGGTCGTGGCACCATTCTTTAGTAGCGTGGCCCCCGTGGCTAAAAGCGCAACGGGTAAGTGGGTCAGTCGGGTCGGCGCGTCGGGAGGCGGCAAGACCTATAAGCGGTCGCGGCCGTCCAACTACTACGGGGCGCTCATCCTTATCGTGGTGCTCGGTCTCCTGGCGACCGTGTGGGCGCGCTATGACTATCAGCACCCGGCTCCCGCGGTGGCGAGCACACCGCCGGCCGTAGGCACGACGTGGTTCGCCGCCCTCTCGGTGCAAGCCTGTGGTAAGACACTGCCCGACCTGTCGCCGGACCCCACGAATCGGGGTGGGTTCACCATCCAAGAGCCCAACGTCATCCGCGTGAGCCCGGTATCGGCCGCGGATGCGGGTAACAACGCCACACTGGGCCAGTTTGCGGCCGAATACCCTGGACTGATCGCGAGCTCGACGGAGCTGGCGATCCCGACGAGGAACGGTGCGACCAATCCGTCCACGACCTACCACGACGGGCAAGCCTGTCCCACCAGAACCCCGTACGCGGGTCGCACGGGGCACATTGTCTTCGCCTACTGGAGCACCTTCGGTCAGAAGAAGCCGGTGATCACGACGAATCCCTCGGCGATCAAGTTCGTGCAGTACATGCGCGTGACCATGGCTTTCGATCCGACGGGCGTCGTTCCGCGTCCGCCCTCTCAGGCGAGTGTCGTGGCGATGGTGAAGGCCGGCCAGGCGAGTACGGTGACCACCACGACGACACCCAGCCCGACCACCACGCTGAAGGGTGCGACGACCACGACCACTACGCCCGCGGCGTCCACGACCACGACGGTGCCGAAGGGCTGAGCGTGCGCTCCGTCATCCTCGTGGGCGGGTTGGGCACGCGGATGCGACCGCTTACCTACGAGACGCCCAAGCAGATGCTGCCCCTGGTCGGGGTCGCGATGATCGAACGGGTACTCTCGCGCCTGCATGGCTACGGTGTGACCGACGCCGTGCTCGCGCTGGGGTACCTGCCCGACCAGTTCATCCGGGCCTACCCCGACAACGTGATCGCCGGCGTGCGGGTCACCTACGCCGTCGAGCCCGAGCCTCTCGACACGGCCGGCGCCATCCGCTTCGCGGCGCGCGCGGCGTCGATCGATGAGACATTCCTCGTGGTCAACGGCGACGTGGTGTCGAATCTGGACGTGTCGAAGCTGGTCGCCTTTCACCACGAGCGCGGTGCCCTGGCCACGCTCGCGCTGCACCCGGTCAACGACCCGTCGCGATACGGCGTGGTACCGACGGACGCCGAGGGCCGCGTCGTGGCCTTCGTGGAGAAGCCGCCGCGCGACGAGGCGCCGACCAACCTGATCAACGCTGGCACGTACGTGATGGAGCCGGCAGTCCTCGATCGCATCGCCCCCGACGTGCGCGTCAGTGTGGAGCGCACCGTCTTTCCGGCGTTGGCCGAGGCGGGACGGCTCTTCGCGCTCGCCGACGTCGCCTACTGGATCGATGCCGGCACGCCGCGTAGCTACCTGCGGGTGAACGCCGACCTGTTAGTTGGTCGCGCGGGCCCGCCCCTCGCTCGGTCGCGCACTGACTCGTGGGTGCACCCGCAGGCCGCCGTCGAGCCGGACGCGGCCCTGGAGCGCGCGGTTGTCGATCGCGACTGTTACGTGGGCGCGGGGGCGATCCTGATCGACGTCGTGATGCTGCCGGGCGCCGTGGTGGAGCAGGGCGCGGTGGTGCGCTCCTCGATTCTGGGACCGGAGGCGGTGGTGGGGGGCTACAGCACCCTGGGCGAACTGTGCGTGGTCGGAGCCAATCAGCACGTGGCCCCCGGGTCGGTGCTGGCGGGAGACGTCCGCCTCGGCGGCGTCTAGACCGGCACCGTTCGAGCGTCGCGGGCGCTCGGGTGTGAGGTCTAACGAAACAGGTCGTCGGGGGCCGCGCGCACGATGTCGTCGCGCACCGAACCGTCGCCAAAGAAGGCGTCGTCAAGCCCGCGCACGAGGGCGAAGGGCGTGTGGGCGGCCTTGGCCAGAACCAGATTCGCGGCGCCCGCGATCTCGTCGACGATGGCGACCTCGGTGGCCTCGAGTACGCGGCCGAGTGCGTCAGGGGTCCCGCGCAGGTCCAGGACAGGTGTGAGACCGGCTGAACCCAGGGCGACGTCGGTCACGCCGTGTCGCCACGTGCGTCCGAAGGTGTCGGTCACGATCACGGCGACGTCGACGCCGGTGCGCCGGTGTAGCGCCGCGCGCAGTCGACGAGCGGAGCGATCGGGATCGCGAGGCAGTAGGACCGCCGTCCCGGGCTGGGTGTTGGAGACGTCGATGCCGGCGTTGGCGTTGATGAAGCCGTGGGGCGTCTCGGTGATGCGTAGCGTCCCGCGACGGCGCAGGACGCGCACGGACTCGCGCGCAATCAACTCGTCCTTGGCCTGAGACGAGCCATCGAAGGGAACCACCCGACCCTCGGCCTTCGCGACGACCTTGCTGGTCACGACCACCAGATCGTGGTAGTCGAGGCTCACACCGCTGGCCCTCAGGGCGTCGAGCAGCAGAGTGGCGAGGTCGTCGCCGGCGACGACCTCGCCCACCCCGGCGAGGGCGCGAAGCCGCAGCTCCCTCACGCCAGCACCGTGCGGGCCAGCGCTCGGGCGTGATCGGGGTTCGCCATCACGGTCGTGGTAACCCGCACGTCCATCCCCCGAGCCCGGATCGCCGGTGCCACGCTCGCGTCGCTCTCGTCGATCACCAGGGTTCCGACCACCTCGCGGTAGACGTCCGCGACGCCCTCGCACGAGACGGCGAACCCGAGGTCGTCGAGGAGCCGAGCGGCGGGACCCTTCAACGCGCGTCCCCCGACGAGGGGCGAGACAGCGATGACGTCGGTGCGCCGGTCCCTCAGCGCATCGCGTACGCCGGGCACGGCCAGGATGGGCTCGATGGACAGGAACGGGTTGGACGGCGCGATGACGATCCGCGTGGCGTCGTGCAGTGCTGCGAGCACGCCGGGAGCCGGGCGTGCCGCCTCGGTTCCACGGACGCGCACCGCCGAGACGGCGACGTCGTGACGGCGGCGTACGAAGTAGTCCTGGAAGTCGAGCGCCCCGAACTCGGTGTCGATGATGGTCGCGAGGGGGTCGTCGGTGACCGGGCGCAGGGTGATGGGCACGGCCAGACGTGCGGCGATTTCGCGCGTCACCTCGCTCTTGGTGGCGCCCTCGCCGAGCCGTTGGGTGCGGTAGAGATGAGTGGCGAGGTCCTGGTCCCCGAGCGCGAACCAGGTCTCGCCCCCGAGGTCGCCGAGCGCGCTCATCGTGCGCCACGTGTCGCCGCGGCGCCCCCACCCGGTCTCCTCGTTGACGCGTCCGGCCAGCGTGTAGGTGATCGTGTCGAGGTCCGGGCAGATCGTGAGCCCGTGCAGGACGAAGTCGTCACCCACGTTCACCACGGCGTCGACCTCGGCGGGATCGAAGATTGTCACGAGCGCGGCGAGGAGCCGCGCGGCGCCCACGCCGCCACTCAGAACGGTGATCACCCCTTAACCCTAGATGGTCGATGAGTAGCATCGAGGAGTGGGTGAGGGTTCGTTGGTGGAGCGTTGGCCCGGGCGCGCCGCAGCCATCGTCGTGCGCTTGTGCGAGGGCCGCGCGGAGGTGGTGGCGCACGAGGGTGCCCTGGACGAACGCCGCGCGTGGGCGTCGGTGTCCAAGATGGTGGTCGCCCTCGCGATGGGGGTCGAGTTCGAGGAGGGGCGCCACCGTCCCGACGAGGTCACCGGTCCGCGCGGCGTCACGATCGCGGCACTGATGTCGCACGCCAGCGGGCTGGGGCTCGAGGAGGGAGATCCCGTCGTGACGCCCGAGACCAAGCGGGTCTACTCGAACTACGCGGTGGACTACCTGGTGCACGACGTGGTGGGCGATGACGATCCCGCGTCGTGGCTCGATCGGCGAGTTATGAGATCTCTGGGGATGGACCACAGTCACCTGGAGGGGCGTCCCGCCGCGGGCGTGGTGGGCACGACCAGCGACCTCGCCACCCTGGCCGTGGCCTGGTTGCGACCCGACCTGGTCGGGGTGGCCACGCGTGATCGCCTCCGCACCCCGTACCACGACGAACTGGACGGGATCGTCCCTGGGTTCGGTCGCTTCGCGCCGTGTCCGTGGGGGCTCGGCCCCGAGGTTCGCGGCACGAAGCGGCATTGGATGGGGGACTGGCCGGCGGACAGCTTCGGTCACTTCGGCCAGAGCGGTGCGCTGATCCTGCTCAACGCGCACGAGCAGATCGGCGTGGTCGCCACCAGCACGGAGCCCTTCGGCCGGTGGGCCGTGGACCTCTGGCCCGCCTGGACCAGCGAGATGCGCCAACGAGCGCTGGCGTGACACTCACCATCGGCCTCGACCTGGATGGTTCGCTGGAGTCGCTGGGTAACTCGATGACGGACCTGGCCGACGCGCTGGCGGCGACGAACGACTGCGCGATGGTGCGCTTTCGCACCGCCAGCCGACCGCGGGGATCGGACGAGACGGCCCTGGCGGGGCGATGGCTGTGGGAGC
>JAJZYE010000104.1 GCA_021806055.1 Actinomycetes bacterium
AACCCCACGGCCATGATGGAGGGGTCGTCGACCAGCGCCGCGCCCGCCGACAGGCCGAAGACGAGCCCCAGGAGTCCCGGCGGCGCGTCGACGCGCGACGCGCCGCGCCATAGCGCGTCGAAGCACGCCTGGCTGGTGGCCGGGTGCGCCGGGTGCGCCTTGATCACCACGGGGCATCCCGCGGCCAACGCCGAGGCGGTGTCGCCGCCGGGCACCGAGAAGGCGAAGGGGAAGTTCGAGCTCCCGAACACGCCGACCGGGCCGAGCGGCACGTTCATCCGGCGCAGGTCGGGCAGGGGACCCATCGGCGACTCGCACGCGTGGTCGATCGACGCCTCGAGGAAGGACCCCTCGAGGACGACCTGCGCGAAGAACCGCAGTTGGAAGCTGGTGCGGCGCAGCTCCCCCTCGAGACGCGCCCGCGTGAGGGCGGTCTCTCGCATCGCGAGATCCACCAGATCCGACGCCGCGGCGTCGAGCTCGTCCGCCAGGGCCACGAGCAGCTGCGCGCGCCACGCCAGGGGCCGCGAGGCGACGTCAGGCGCGGCGTCGCGGGCGAGGCGGGCGAGGCGGGCGACCTCCTCGGCCGACGTCTCGTCGATGTCGAGCACGTGCTCGTCACCAGTCGCGGGATTCCTGCTCGTCACACTCACGTGGTCACCTCAGTTGGCTGGTAGGGATACTGCACGAGTCGGCCGGGAAACGGAACGGCGATGGTGGTCAGCGTCGTCCCGCACAGGGAGGCCAGCGCGAGACGATCCAGGTCGGGACCGTAGAACGCGATGTTGGTCGGCGACAGAATGTACTCACCCGTCCAGTCGTCGACGAGCAGGGTCAGTCCCCCTCGGGGGTCCCAGTGCCACAGCTGATTCGGCTGGTAGCACGAGATGAGCAGCCCGTCGGCGCCGTCCACCGCCAGGCCGTCGGGGACGCACCGCTCGAGTTCGATCACGCGCTCCAGGGTGCCGGTCTCGAGATCGAACGCACTCACGCCCGGCGTCGCCGACTCGACGATCCACAGCGTGGTGCCATTCAGCGCCAGTCCGTTCGCGAACGCGAAGGGTCGCGGCGAGATGTCGCGCGTCGTCCCGTCGGGCTCGATCACCACGAGGCGCCCGGTGGCGCGGTCGAAGGATCCCGAGTCCGACACGTACAGCTCGCCGCGCGGGCCGAACGCCGGATAGTTGGGATAGTCGATCGGATCACCGAAGGGCTCGTACTCGCCGCCCTCGTCGACGCGCCAGACCTGGTGTCGAGCGGGATCGCACACGTAGAGCACGCCCGCGGCGTCCAGTGCCACGCCGAGCCCCTGCGCCCCGGGGATCGACGTGACGATCGCGACCTCGCCCGTCAACTCGACCCGGTAGACCTGCCCGGCCTCACCCACCGCCCAAAGACATCCACGCACGGGATCCCAGCAGAGCCCCTCCGCGTGGTCCAGGCCGGTCGCGAGGACTCGACGGTCCAGGCGGGGATCAACGGGGCCGGTCATCGACCGCCCGCCCGCAGACTGACGCCCGAGCCGGCGTCGAAGAAGTGGACGTGCTCGGGCGACACCTGCACCGAGACCACGTCGCCCGGCGAGAACGTGACGCGCGGACCGACCTTGGCGATGAACGAGCCCGGCCGGGCGTCACGCGCGACGGGCGCCCCTCCCTCGCCCCAGGCCAGGTGGACCAACGCCTCCGACCCGAGGGCCTCCACCCGCTCGACGCGGACCTTCAACACGTTCGCACCAGTCGCGTCCGCGATGAGGACGTCCTCCGGGCGCACTCCGAGGACGACGTCGGCGCCCGCCTCGGGCAGGGCGTGCGAGTCCGCGTAGCCCAGGGGGATCTCGAACGACTGGTCGGCCACGAGTACCTCGACGCGACTGTGGCCCGGACGCAGCCGACAGGGCACGAGATTCATCGGTGGGGAGCCCATGAACCCGGCCACGAACTCGTTCGCTGGTCGGTCGTAGATGTCCTGGGGCGTCGCCACCTGCTGGAGCTGACCGTCGCGCAGGACCGCGACGCGATCACCCATCGTCATCGCCTCGACCTGATCGTGGGTCACGTAGACGGTCGCGACGCTGAGCAGGCGCTGGATCCGCGCGATCTCCGAACGCATCTCCACGCGTAGCTTGGCGTCGAGATTCGAGAGCGGCTCGTCCATCAGGAACGCCTGGGGGCTGCGCACGATCGCCCGGCCCATCGCGACGCGCTGGCGCTGTCCACCCGACAGGGCCTTGGGCCGGCGGTCCAGGTACTCCGTCAGACGCAGGATCCGGGCCGCGTCGTCGACCTTGCGCGCGATCTCGCGCTTCGACTCGCCGCGGATCTTGAGCGCGAAGCCCATGTTTTGCGCGACGGACATGTGCGGATAGAGCGCGTAGTTCTGAAAGACCATGGCGACGTCGCGGTCCTTGGGCAGCGTGTTGTTGACGACCGTCCCGCCGATACGCAGGGTCCCCGAGGAGATCTCCTCCAGGCCGGCCAGCATGCGCAGGGCGGTGGTCTTGCCACACCCCGAGGGACCCACCAGCACCATGAACTCGCCGTCGTCGATGTGCAGTGACAGGTGGTCGACGGCGGGGTGAGCGTCGCCGTAGACCTTGGTCACGCCATCGAAATCAATGTCCGCCATGTCGGCTTCTCCTTCGTCGCGCCTCTCGTGAAGCTCACCGGTCGATCCCCATCGTCAATCCCTTGACCAAGTACCGCTGGAACACGAGGTAGACCACCATCGCCGGAAGGGCGCTCACCAGCGAGCCCGCCATGAGCTCGGGGATCGACGTCGTACGGCCCGCCGCGAGCACGGCGAGGCCCACCGTGATCGGGCGTTCCGACGTGTTCTGGATGAAGAGCAGTCCCACCAAGAGGTCGTCCCAGATCTGGATGAACTGCAGGACGGTCACCGTGGCGATCGCCGGAATCGCGATGGGGACGACCAGGCGCCACAGGGCGCCAAAGTAGCCGAGCCCGTCCACGATGCCCGCCTCGATCAACTCATCGGGGACGCCCCGAAAGTACGTCGCGAAGAGGAACACCGAAAACGGCGTGCCGAGGGCCGCGTAGACGACGATCGCACCAAGGTATCCCCCGGTCAGGCCCAGCCTGGTGACGTTGACGAACTCCGGCATGAGAATCGCCTGGAGCGGCACCATCATCGCGCTGACGATGATGAGGAAGACGACAGTCGAGGCACGAAAGCGCAGCTTGGCGAAGGCGAACCCCGCCGGGAGTCCCACCGCCAGGATGATCAGGATCGACGCGGTGCAGACGATGGTCGAGCTCAGAACCTCCTGCCCCACCGGGATCGTCGCCGTGAGGTTCTTCCAGCTGAGCCACGAGAAACCACCGCCCGACAGGAACTGGGCCTCGGACTTCAGGCTGGTGACGATCATGACCCAGAACGGGTAAAGCATGACGATCGCGATCAGCACCATGACGAGGAACAGCACCCAGCGCCCGACTCGCGCAGGGCGCCGGCGCGCGTCGGACGCTGGCGTCTCGCCCGCTGGCGCCTCGGGTGGCGTCACCTCGGGTCCGTGGGGGGGTGTCGCGAGGGTCGTCACTCTTCCGATCCGATCAGTCGAAGTTGCACCACGCCGACGATCGCCGTGAGCACGAACAGGATGATGCCGTAGAGGGCCGCCGTGCCGAACGCCCCCTGATCGAAGCCGGTCTGGTAGATCAGGAACTCCATCGTGGTCGTGGCGTAGCCCGGCCCCCCACCGGTCATGACGAAGATGAGGCTGAACAGCGCCGAGAAGAGCGCGATCACGGTCATGACGAAGGCCAACTGGATGAAACGGCTGAGGTGGGGCAGCGTGATGCTGCGAAAGATCCGCCAGCGTCCCGCGCCGTCGATACGAGCCGCCTCCTCGAGACTCGGGTCCAGCGTGGCCAGTCCGGTGAGAAAGAGCATCGTGTTCGTGCCGATCATCGTGAACACGAACGTGATGCCGAGAGCCGTCAGCGCCGTCGACTCGTACCCGAGCATGTTGGTGCTCACGTGAGAGAGTCCGACCGCGTGGATGAGGGAGTTGAGCGTGCCGTGATAGGCGAAGAACCGCTCGGCGACGAGGCCGAGCACGACCCAGGAGATCGCCGTGGGCAGGAAGTAGATCGAGCGGAAGATCTTCCACCCGACGACGCGCTGATGCAGGAGCATCGCGATCAGCAACGGGAGGCCCAACGCGAAGGGCACGGCGAGCAGGAGCAGGGCGTTGTTCTGCAACGCGGTCCACAGATTCGAGTTGTGGAAGGCCTGCGTCCACGCCGACGCACCGATCCACGTAGACGTGAGCCCGTTCCACTCGGTGAAGGAGTAGTAGACCGCCTGGCCGATCGGCACGCCGATGAACCCGACCACGAGGGCGATGGCCGGCAGGGCGAAGAGGAACCCCGCCACCTGACGCCGCCGTCGCAGGGACAGGCGCCGCCCTCGTCGATGTATCGGCGTCGTGCTGTTGATGGAGACCACGCTCACTCGTTTCCTCTCGGCACTCGCACCGCGTGCCCCCGCCTCACCGAGGGGGGACACGCGGTGCGACGCCTCTCACCCTGCGAAGAACTTCTTGCTGCGCTGAGACGCCGGCAACTGCTGCCAGGCCTGCGCCATGTTCTGCAGCGCCGCCAACGGCGACTCCTGGTTGGCCAAGACCGCGGGCAGCACCTTGTCGGCGGCGTCACCCACGTTGACCTGGATGTAGTTGTCCATCATCGGATAGGGCGTCATGTGATCCTTCGTCACGAAGTTCAGCATCTCCTGGTTGACCGGGTTCGAGGTCTTCAAGCCCTTGATGTCAGGAATCAAGCCCGCTCGGTTGATGATGGCCCCCGCCTTCGCGGTGGTCAGGAAGTCCAGGAACTTGAAGGCAGCCGCCTTGTGCTTGGACCACTTCATCACGGAGAAGCCGTCACCCGGGTACTCCACCACACCCTTGATGGGGGTGACCGAGAACGGGGGGACGAACGCGGC
>JAJZYE010000105.1 GCA_021806055.1 Actinomycetes bacterium
TCCTCGTCCACGTCGCGCGTCGGGTGGTACCCCGGCAGGTCCAGCTCGTCGAGCGTGCGGGGATACCACCACTCCATCATCGACTGGCTGACGTCCTTGGGCACGTCGATGAGCACCGGTCCCGGGCGCCCGGTCGTCGCGAGGTGGAACGCGGCGGCCACCGCGCGCGGGAGCTCCTGGGCGGACTGCACCAGGAAGTTGTGCTTGGTGATGCCCATCGTGATCCCCGTGATGTCACACTCCTGGAAGGCGTCGGTGCCGATCGACGCCGTCGCGACCTGGCCCGTGATCACCACCAGCGGCGTCGAGTCCATGTGGGCGTTGCCGATGGGCGTCACGATGTTCGTCGACCCCGGTCCGCTCGTGACCATCGCCACACCGGGACGGCCGGTCGCCAGCGCGTAGCCCTCGGCCATGTGTCCCGCCCCCTGCTCGTGGCGGGCCAGGATGTGGCGGATCGGCGAGTCCAGAAGCGGGTCGTAGACCGGAAGGATCGCCCCACCGGGCAACCCGAAGATCGTCTCCACGCCCTGCTGCTCCAGGCTCTTGATGAGTGCTTGCGCTCCGGTGAGTTGCACGAGTCCCTCTTTGTTCACTAGTTGGGTGTTCCTCTCTTGGCTCGTCGCCCAAACAAAAAAGGCCTCCCCTTCTGGGGAGGCCTCCGGTGTTCGAGTACGCGCGACTACCGGTGCCTCACTCCTACTACCAGAATCAGGGACACCGTCGTCACCCGACCATCTAAGCACACGGCACCGCACTCGCACAAGGGCTAGCGCGAGGTAACCGCCCCCGTCTCCGCTCCCTGGACCAGGCGGGCGAACTTCTCCAGCACGCCCGTGCTGTAGCGCGGCGTGAACGGGGGCACCTCGCGCGCGCGCTGCGCCAGGACCTCGGGGTCCACCAGCAGGTTGATGGTGTTGCTCATCACGTCGATTTCGATCACGTCACCGTCGGCGACCAACGCGATCGGTCCGCCGTCGAGGGCCTCGGGGGCCACGTGGCCCACGCAGAAGCCGTGCGTCCCTCCGCTGAATCGTCCGTCGGTGACCAGCGCGCTGTCACTCCCGCGCCCGACCCCCTTCATCGCCCCGGTGACCGCCAGCATCTCGCGCATCCCCGGCCCCGACCGCGGACCCTCGTAGCGAATGACCACCACCGTGCGCGGCTCGATCTCCCCGGCCAGAATGGCCGCCATCGCGGCGTCCTCGCCGTCGAAGACGCGCGCCGTGCCGGTGAAGTGCAGCTCGTCGATTCCCGCGACCTTCACCACCGATCCCTTGGGCGCCAGCGATCCGCTCAACACGGCGATGCCGCCACGCTCGTGGATCGGGTGGTCCACGTCGTGCACCACCCGTCCGTCGGGGGCTGCAGCCTGGTAGGCCGCCAGGCTCTCGGCCAGCGTCTGTCCGCTTACCGTCATCGTGTCACCGTGGACCAGGCCCCGCTCCAACAGGTGCGCGAGAACCACCGGTACCCCGCCCACCAGGTCGAGGTCGCTCATGTGATAGGCGCCGTGGGGCTTCATGTCCGCCAGGTGCGGCACGCGCCGCGCGATCGTGTTGAAGTCGTCCAGCGCCAGGGGGACCCGCGCCTCGTGCGCGATCGCCAGCAAGTGGAGCACCGCGTTGGTCGAGCCCCCCAGGGCCATGACCACGGCGATCGCGTTCTCGAAGGCCTCGCGCGTCATGATGTCGCGCGCGGTGATCCCGCGGTCGAGCAGGGTGAGCACCGCACGACCCGACTCGTAGGCGTACTGGTCGCGACGCGGATCCACCGACGGCACCGAGGCGCTGCCCAGGAGCGACATGCCGAGGGCCTCGGCGACGCTGGCCATCGTGTTCGCGGTGAACATGCCCGCGCAGCTCCCCTCGCCCGGGCACGCCGCGCGCTCGATGTCGCCCAGCTCCTCGTCGCTCATGGCGCCCACGGCGTTGGCGCCGACGGCCTCGAAGACCGAGACGATGTCGAGGGCGTGCCCGTTCAACTCCCCCGGCAAGATCGTCCCACCGTAGAGGAAGACACTCGGCACGTCGAGGCGAGCCGCCGCCATCAGCATGCCCGGTAGCGATTTGTCGCACCCCGCGAAGGTGACCAGGGCGTCGAAACGCTCCGCGTGCATCACGGTCTCCACCGAATCGGCGATGACCTCGCGCGAGACCAGGGACGCCCGCATCCCCTCGTGGCCCATCGAGATGCCGTCGGAGACCGCGATCGTCACGAACTCGAAGGGCACGCCGCCGCCGTCACGTACGGCCACCTTCGCGCGCGCCGCCAGGCGGCCGAGCGGGAGGTTGCAGGGCGTCACCTCGTTCCAGCTCGTCGCCACGCCGATCTGTGCCTTGACCATGTCGTCGTCGCCCAGACCCATGGCGCGCAACATCGCGCGCGCGGGAGCTCGGTTCTTGCCGATGGTGACCTCGGAGCTGCGGGGGGTGGGGTGCGATGTCATGGGTCGATACTAGAGACTCGTGGGAGGGCGCTGAGGCGACGTCGCGCCGACGTCCGTTAGTCGCGCCGCGCGGACAACGCCGTGATGACGGCCTTGCCGTCGGCCTGGCCGCGTGTGGCCTTCATGACCAAGCCCACGAAGAACTGCGCCAACTTGTCGTCGCCCTCGCGGTAGCGCCGCCACTCGTCGGGGTGCTCGTCGATGATGGCGCCCAGGGTCACGCCGAGCGAGTCGGGCGAAAGCCGCTCGAAACCGCGCTCGGCGGCGATAGCGTGCGGGTCACCGCCCGTGTCCGCCAACGCGGCCAGCACGGCCTTGGACTGCGTCGCCGAGAGCTCACCACGCTGCTCCATGAGCAAGGTCTCGGCGAACGCCTCCGCGGCGACGGCCCGTCCCTCGGACCCGAGCTCGTTCGCCGCGCGCGCCAGCGCGAGTGTCGGCTCGACGCCCCGATCAATCGCGTCGCGCACCACCGCGTCCAGGCCGGCGTCGATCACCGTGGCGACCGCGTCGAGCTGCGCCTCGCTCACCTCGCCCACGCGCGCCAGCAGCGCCGCGCGGCGCTCGGCGGGCAGGGGGCCGAGACCCAACTGCACCCGCCGCACCCACGCGGCGTCCGGGGCCAGATCCACCAGATCCGGCTCGCGAAAGTACCGGTAGTCGTCGGCCTCCTCCTTCACGCGCATCGTCGCCGTGACACCGCGTACCTCGTCCCAGTGTCGGGTCTCCTGGCGCACCACCTCACCGCTCTCCAGCAGGTCCACCTGACGCGCGGCCTCGTAGTCGATCGCTCGCTGCAGCGAGCGCAACGAGTTGAGGTTCTTGATCTCGCACCGCGTGCCGTACGGCTGGCCGGCGCGACGCACCGACACGTTGGCGTCCACCCGCATCGACCCCTCCTCCATGCGCCCGTCCGACGCGCCCGTGGCGATCAAGATGGCGCGCAGTTCCGCGGCGTAAGCCCGGGCCTGAGCCGAGGAGCGGATGTCGGGAGCCGAGACGATCTCCACCAGCGGCACGCCGGAGCGGTTGTAGTCGACCAGCGAGCGGTCGGCCCCGTGCAGGCGCCCCGATCCCCCAAGGTGGGTCGACTTGCCCGTGTCCTCCTCGAGGTGCGCGCGCTCGATCCCCACGCGGCTGTGGTCGATCAGGTCGAGGTAGCCGTTCGCGTTGATGGGCCGGTCGTACTGGGAGATCTGGAAGTCCTTGGGCATGTCGGGATAGAAGTAGTTCTTGCGGTGGAACGTCGACGGGGCGATCGTGCAGTGCAGCGCCAGCCCGATAGCCATGGCCAGCTCCACCGCTCGTTCGTTCAGCACCGGCAGCGATCCCGGCAGCCCCAGGCAGACCGGGCAGACGTGCGTGTTGGGTGGTGCACCGAACTCGTTCGGACAACCGCAGAACATCTTCGTGCGGGTCTTGAGCTCGGTGTGCACCTCGAGGCCCACCACCATCTCCCATCCGTCACGCAGCGTCACGAGCGTCCCTCCGCGAGCTCGAGGACGCGGGCCGCGGCGAGCAGCCGTGCCTCGCTACGACCGGGCCCGAGGAGCTGTACCCCCACCGGCAAGCCGCCCTCGCCAACGCCGAAGGGGACCGAGATCGCGGCCTCGCCGGCGAGATTGGTCGGAATCGTGAAGACGTCGGAGAGGTACATCGACATCGGATTGGCCGTCTTCGACCCGAAGGGGAAGGCCACCGTCGGCGTCGTCGCCCCCACCAGCAGGTCCACCTCGAGGTAGGCGCGACGAAACGCCTCGATCATCTGCGTGCGCACCTTGAGCGCCTGGCCGTAGTAGGCGTCGTAGTACCCGGCCGAGAGCGCGTACGTCCCCAACATGATGCGCCGCTTCACCTCGGCCCCGAAGCCCGCCGTGCGCGTCGCCTCGTTCATCGCGGCCACGTCCTCGGCGTCAACGCGCAGTCCGTAGCGCACCCCGTCGAAGCGGGCCAGGTTGCTCGACGCCTCAGCCGGGGCGATGAGGTAGTACGCACTCAGACCGAGGCGCAGCTCGGGGATCGAGAGTGGGACCAACTCGGCCCCGGCCGCGCGCAGCGCCTCGCCGGCCCGTTCCACCGAGGCGACGACCTCGGGGTCCGCCCCGTCGATCAGCTCGCGCACGACGCCGATGCGCCGACCCGCGACGCCGTCATCGAGGTGATCGCGCAGCGACGGCGCCGGTTCGGGCAGGGACGTCGAGTCGCGGGCGTCGTGTCCGGCGATGACCTCCAGCAGGAGGGCGGCGTCGGACACCGAGCGCGACAGCGGCCCGATCTGATCCAGGGAGCTGGCGAAGGCGATCAGTCCGTAGCGCGACACCAGGCCGTAGGTGGGCTTCAGCCCGACGATGCCGCACAGGGCCGCCGGCTGGCGGATCGAGCCGCCGGTGTCGCTGCCCAGCGCGAGGGGCGTCATGCCGGCGGCCACCGCCGCCGCCGAGCCGCCCGACGAGCCGCCGGGGACCCGCGAGGGGTCAAGGGGGTTGCGCGTCG
>JAJZYE010000106.1 GCA_021806055.1 Actinomycetes bacterium
CACGGCCTTCAACGTCGCCTGCGGTTTCGTTCGTCCCACGAGCGGACGGGTGATACTGCCCGCCGCCGGCGTGACCAATCCGCGCGCCACGCAGCTGGCCCGGGCCGGCGTGGCTCGTACTCTCCAGGGCGTGGGGCTCTTCCCTCACGCGACGGTGCTCGAGAACGTTATGGCCGGTGGACAGATTCGCCCTGGTGGGGGCTTCGTGGCCGGATTCCTGGGGCTGCCGCTCGCGATACGTGCGGAACGCCAGCTGCGCCACGACGCGGAAGCGATGCTGGAGCGCCTGGGGGTGGCCTCCTTCGCGGGGGCGCTGCCCAGTGCGATCCCCTACGGGGTGGCGAAGAAGGTGTCGGTGGCCCGGGCGCTGATGTGCGAGCCGACCCTGCTGCTGCTCGACGAGCCAGCGTCGGGACTCGACGAGGCGGAGCTGAGCACCTTCGCGTCGCTGATCCGATCGCTGCGCACGACCATGGGAGTGTTGCTGGTGGAACACGACATGGAGTTCGTGATGCCCCTGGTGGACCGATTGGTCGTGCTCGACTTCGGGCAGGTCATCGCGAGCGGGACGCCCAACGAGGTGCGCGTGCACGAGGCCGTGATCGCCGCCTACCTGGGGGTGGAGGAGTGATCGTCGTCGACGGGCTCTCGGTCTCCTACGGGGCCGTGCGCGCGCTGCAGTCGGTGTCCTTTGAGGCGCCGTCGGGGGAGATCACGGCGGTGCTCGGCGCGAACGGCGCCGGAAAGACGACCCTGTTGCGCGCGATCAGCGGACTCGTGAGCCCGCTCGCCGGTACCGTGAGCAAGGACGGCGACGTGCTCACCGGGCGAAGGACCGAGGACATCGTGCGCCTGGGCGTCGCGCACGTGCCCGAGGGCCGCGGCGTGATCGCGGAGTTCACGGTGGAGGAGAACCTGCGCCTCGGATTCATGATCGCGCGCGGCTCGCTGGCCGACGCGCTCGCCGAGCAGTACGCGATCTTCCCGGTGCTGGGAGAACGGCGCCGCCAGGCCGCGGCCACCCTGTCGGGCGGTGAGCGGCAAATGCTCGCGATGGCGCGCGCCCTGATCGCGCGGCCCAGCGTGCTGCTCCTCGACGAACCCTCGCTGGGCCTGGCGCCGCTCGTCACGGCCCAGTTGATGCAGCAGATCCGCGAACTGTGCGCGAGGGAGAACCTGACGGTGGTGCTCGTCGAGCAGAACGCCACGTCGGCGCTGCGCATCGCGCAGCGCGCCGTGGTCTTGCGGGTCGGCGTTGTGGTCGCCAACGATACGGCTGCGGTGGTGCGCGACGATGAGAACCTGCGCCAGTACTACTTGGGGATGGTGGAGTGATGGATGCCTTTCTGACATCGCGCAACGTGTCCGATCTGCTCGGTGGCGTGACCAGCGGGGTGATCTACGCGCTCGTCGCCCTGAGCCTGGTGCTGATCTGGCGCTCGACGCGGATGCTCAACTTCGCCCAGGGGGCGATGGCCGTCTTCGCGACCTACATCGGCTTCGCCATCCTCGCGCCGACGACCAACTACTGGGTATCGATGTCCGTGGCAATCGTGGCGGGCCTCGTACTCGGTGGCGTGACGGAGCGGGTGCTCGTGCGACCCCTCTACGGTAAGCCGGAGATCAACCCGATCGTGGCGATGGTTGGTCTGCTCCTGGTGCTGGAGTCCATCGCCGCCGCGATCTGGTCAACCTCCGCGCGGGCGCTGGCGACGCCGTTTTCGATCGTGGACTGGCAGCTGAACCACAAGCCGGTGGCGCTGTCGCCCTTCGCCCTCTACGAGATCGTCACCTCCCTCGTGGTGATGGCGATCGTGGCGGCGTTGTTCCAGTACACGAAGCTCGGGCTGCAGCTGCGCGCGGCGGCCCTGGCCCCGGAGGTGTCGCGACTGCTCGGGGTTCGTGTGGGGCGCATGCTGACGGTGGGCTGGATGCTCTCGACGGCCGTGGGTGCCGTGACCGCGGTCCTGGTGGCGTCGAACTTCTTCACGGGACTCACGCCGAGCGGGATGGACGGCGTGTTCGCGTTCGGCTTCATCGCCGCCGCCATCGGTGGCCTCGACAGTCCGGTGGGCGCGATGGTGTCGGGCCTCGCCCTGGGGGTGGTGTTCCAGTTCGTGGGGGACTACGTGAACTCCAACGCGGTCATCCTGGTCGCGCTGGGGCTGTTGATCGTGTCGTTGATGGTGCGCCCCAACGGGGTCTTCACCCGCAGCGCCCAGCGGAGGGTGTGATGGCGCGCGTCACGAGGTCGGGTCGTAGCGTCGGGTTGATCCTCACCGCGGTGGCGGTGGCGATCGTGGTGGCGTTCAGTTCCTCGACGCGCCTGGCGCTCGCCCTGGGACTCGCCGTGGCTGTGCTCGGCGTGGGGGCGACGCTCGTGAGCCTGCCGGCCGTGCGCCGCGGCCACCCCGTGGCAACGCGGGCGCTCATCAGCGTGGTCGTCGTCGACCTCGCCATTCTGCTCACGTTCCGGGTCTCGGCGACGTCGGACTCCAACGTGGCCATCGGGGCGGCGATGTCCATCGTCCTGCTGGGGCTGTCGTTCCTCACCGGGTCCTCGGGCCAGATCTCGCTCGGCAACGGCGCCTTCATGGGGGTGGGCGCCTTCACCGTGGGCATCTGGGCCGACCACCACGCGACGACACCCCTGTTGGCGGTCCTGGTGCTGGCGACCCTGGCCGGGGCGCTGGTCGGACTCGTCCTGGGGCTGCCGGCCACCCGCCTGCGCGGGCCCTACCTGGCCGGCATGACGCTGGCCTTCGCCGTGGCCTTCGGCGCCATTCTCAACGTCTTCAGCTCGTGGACCGGCGGCGACTCCGGGCTGCAGTTGCCCTCGGCGGTGGTCGCCCCGCACTGGCTGGCGTCCTTCTTCGGGCCGGGGGCGTCGGCGTTGGCCACCAGTAGCGCTTGGCTGGCGGACATCTCGATCCTGGTGACCGGCGTGGCGCTCTTTCTCATGGCCAATCTGTTCGCCAGTCGCACCGGGCGCGCGATGCGCCTGGTGCGCGACAACGACACCGCCGCGGAGCTCGTGGGCGTCTCGTTGCCGCGCGCGCGCGTCATCGCCTTCACGGTGTCGGCCGCGTACGCCGCCCTCGGTGGCGCCCTGTGGACGTTGGTCAACAACTCGGTGTCGCCGTCGACCTACGGGTTCGTGCTGTCGATCACGATCCTCTCGCTCGTGGTCATTGGCGGCATCGGCACCATACCCGGAGCGATCATCGGTGGGATCATCTACGCCTTCTCCGCTGGCGCCATCTCGTGGCTGACCGCGCACCTCGGGTTGAACCCTCAGGGGAACGTGGCGAGTCAGCTGGACGGCATCATCTTCGGTGGACTGCTCGTGCTCACCATCGTCTTCGCGCCGATGGGCATTGCCGGGCTCGTGCGTCGCGGGTGGCGCCGGGTGCGCCACGGCTGAAATAGCCCGCGGTGACTTGCAACGCCTCATGGGAGGGTCTACTGTCACTGCGCACGGACTTACCCGTGAGTTAGAGAGTGGGGGAGAGTTATGGGAGCCAGTCGGATGAGGCGCGTGGCCGCGGGAATGGCCGCTCTGACCGTGGTGGCCAGTGCGGCGACCTTGACGGGATCGGTCGCCGCGCAGGCGGCGCCCGCCACGCCGGGAGTGACCGCGAGCCAGGTGACCATCGGCGCGACCGTGCCGCTCACGGGAATCGCGGCCACCGGCTACAGCGAGGTCGCCAAGGCCGCCAACGCGGTCTTCTCCTGGGTGAACCACCACGGCGGGGTCAACGGCCGTCGGATCAACTACATCATCAAGGACGACTGCTACGGGACGCCGGGCTTCGGATGTACGGGTAACCCCAACACCGTGCAGCTGACCAAGGAGCTGATCCAGACGCCGGTGTTCGCGACGGTGGGGTCACTGGGCACGCCCACCCAGGACTCGGTGCGCACGCTGTTGAAGAGCGCGGGCGTCCCCCAGCTCTTCGTCAACTCTGGCTCCAAGGACTGGAATAACCCCAGGCAGTACCCGGGCCTCTTCGGGTGGCAGACCAGCTACACGGTGGAGAGCAAGATCATCGGCACGTACCTGAAGGCCCACTACAAGGGTCAGAAGATCTGCTTCCTGGGCCAGAACGACGACTTCGGCGCCAACGGCTTGCTGGGCCTGCGCGACGTGGGCATCAACCCGACCGACGTGGCGATGTACGACGTCGCGGGCCTGGTGACCGGCGGGGCGGGGTACTTCACACCCTTCATCCAGAAGTTCCAGAGCGACGGCTGCAAGGTGGTCTACCTCGACACCATTCCCCAGGCCACGGACGCGGCCCTGGGCAACGCGGAGGCGCTGAGCTACAAGCCGCAGTGGGCGATCTCCAGCGTGGGGGCCGACCCGACCACGGTGGGTCTGGCCTTTGCGGGCAAGCCGGACCCCGAGGTGGGCGCGATCTCCTTCAGCTACCTGCCGGCGTCGACGGCCGCGAACCAGTGGCGCTCGTGGATGCGCAAGATCCTCGCGGCCGACAAGACGGACTTCCCCACCTTCACGGCCGCAACGCCGCTGGACGGCAACATGGCCTACGGCATCGGCTGGGGCGTGGCCTTCGTCGAGACGTTGAAGGCCGCCGGACGCACCTTCACGCGTGCGAGCTTTCTGCACACGCTGATGACGACGACGTTGCAGACGCCGGCGCTCGTGCCGCTCAAGTACTCACCCACCAATCACCAGGGGCTGACGGGTGGCTACATCGTCAAGGTGTCCGGGCCCACGTCGACCTCGGTGCTGGACCCCACGGTGTTCACCACCGGGCCGACCAAGGCGAGTCCGCTGGTGCGGGCCAAGGTGCTGAGCACGCGGGTGCCCGCCTGGCTGATCAACTGACGTCGCGCCGGACGACGACGGACTCGACTCCGTCGTCGTCCGGCCCGCGTCGCGCGATGAGATGGCGGGGTCGG
>JAJZYE010000107.1 GCA_021806055.1 Actinomycetes bacterium
GTCGCCGATCCCGCACTGCACCTCGCACCCGGCGACCGGGCGCTGATCGTGGCGACCCCCGAGGGCGAGCCCGCCGTACGCGACGCCTTCGACGGTGTCGCAAGCGCGAGCGCGTGACCTCGCCACCGCCGGACGAGCCAACGGGCCCGCACCCGATCAGTCCGCCACCGGGTGCGCCAGGTTCCCCCAGTGGTGACGCTGCACCAACCCCGTACGCCGTGCCGGGACCCGCGGGGGCGCACCCGGCCGACGAGGTGTCGTGGCGATCGATGGCCGTCGCCCTGCGAGTGCCCGCCTTCGCCTGGTACTGGATCGGACAGCTGATCTCGGGAACCGGCACGTGGTCCCAGGCCATCGCGCAGTCGTGGCTGGTGCTCGACCTCACCCACTCGGCGGTCGACCTGGGCACGATCACGATGCTGCAGTTCCTGCCAATCCTGGCCTTCGCACTCGTCGGCGGCGTCGTCGCCGACCGCGTCGGGCGCCGTCGCCTGCTGGTGATCACCCAGATCGCGTTGACCGTCCAGGCGGTCATCCTCGGCGCGCTCGTCGCGACACACGTCGTGACCGTCTGGGAGATCGGTCTGCTCGCCCTCGCACTCGGCACGACCAACGCCCTCAACAACCCCGCCCAACAGGCGTTCGTCCCCGAACTGGTCGGCCGCGCCCTCCTAGCCGACGCCGTCGCCCTCAACAGCGTGCAGTTCAACACGGCCCGCATGCTCGGCGGTGCGGTCGGGGGCCTGGCGATCGCCACGTGGGGCATCGACGGGGCCCTGTTCCTCAACGCCGCGAGCTTCCTGCCCATCATCGCCATCCTCGCCACCATCCGCCCCGCCTACGCCGACGACCACCCCGTGGCGTCGGGCCACTCGGTGTACGGCGACCTGCGTGGGGGCCTGTCCTACGCCGTGCGTACGGCGTCGGTGCGCCAGGTCCTCGCCCTCTTCGCCGTCATCGGGCTCCTCGGCTTCAACTGGCAGGTGGCAGTACCTCTCCTGGCGCGCTTCGTCCTGCACCGTTCGGCGACGGGTTTCGGCGACCTGATGGCGGCGATCGGCGCGGGCTCCCTCGTCGGGGCGATCGTCCTGGCACGCGACCGACGCGCCACCGAGACGCGCCTGGCTATCGGCGGGGTCGCCCTCGGGCTGGTCCTCGTCGCCCTGGGCCTGACGCGCTCCTACCCAGTCAGCCTGCTCCTGCTCGGTCTCGGCGGCGTCGCGGGCATCGTCACGTCCATCACCGCCAACACCCGGCTGCAACTACTCACCCCCGACCGACTTCGTGGTCGGGTCATGGGGATCTACGTCTTGTTGATGGGTGGCACGACGCCCATCGGCGCGTTCGTCCTCGGCGAGCTCGCCGGACACCTCGGCACCGGTACGGCACTGATCATCTTCGGCGCCGCCACGGCCATCGCGGTCACCGCGCTCGGGCTGCGGCCCACTCCCGGGACCGTCGATGAGCCGTCGGGCTGAGCGAACGCTCGACTCCTTATTGGGAGTAATTATCATTAGCGAATGAGCTCGGACGACGCCTCGCCCCTCCCCGATCACTCGTCGGGCGACGAGCGGCGCCTTCACCAGTCGTTCCACCTGTGGGACCTGGTTCCCCTGTCGGTCTCCAGTGTCGGACCACTCTTCTCGGTCGCGGCCACCGGCGGCGTGATGGCGGCCCAGGCGGGGTGGTGGACCCTGCCCGCAATCGTGCTCCTCGCGGTGCCCTTCATCATCTCCAGCTTCGTCTTTCGCCTCCTCAACCAACACTTCCCCCACGCGGGCGCTTCGTACCACTGGTCGGCGCGAGTGATCGGTCGCAGCGTGTCGCGCTACCAGGCGTGGATCCTCATCCTCGCCTACTTCTTCTCCATCCCGCCCATCGCGATCCCCGCCGGGGCCTACACGCTGGCCCTGGTGGCCCCCGGCTACCACGCGCCGGCGGCGGTGCGCATGGCCGTCACCCTCTTCTGGATCGTCTTCGCGGCCGTCCCGCTCCTGCTCGGCGGACGGCCGACGGCCGTGATCACCCAGGTCTTCTTCGCCGTGGAGATCCTCTCTCTGGCGGGCTTCGGCGTCTTCGGCCTCCTCAGTTGGCACCGCCTAGCGGTACCCATACACTTCGGCCCCCCACCCATCGGGGGCATCATGATCGTCGCGGTCGTGGCCGCGACGATCCTGGACGGCTGGGAGATCGACAGTTACGCCGCCGAGGAGTCCCAGCGCCCCCGCGAGCACCCGGGAATCGGGGGGATCATTGGCGCGGTGGGAGCGCTCGTCTTCTACGCCATCCTCTACCCCCTCCTACTGGGAGAGACGCCGCTACGCCTGCTCGCGAACTCGACCGACCCCCTGGCGGTCTGGTCACACCGGCTGATCCCCGGTGCCCCGTGGGCGATGCTGGTACCCATCCTGCTGTCGACGGCGGGTGGCCTGTGGCTGACCAACTTCATCCTGTCGCGCGCGCTGTTCGCGATGGGTCGCGAGCGACTCATCCCGAGCGGCTTCGCCAAGCTGAACCGCCACCACGTGCCCCACGTCGCGATCCTGGCGTCACTAGGCACCGCGGCGGTCGTCGTCGCCCTCCAACTCTTCGTGACGTCGCTAGGGGCCTTCTTCACCCTGGTCCTGTCGGGGGCGGGCTTCTTCTTGCTGGCGGAGTTCTTCCTGGACTCGCTGACCGCGGTGGTGTTCCTTACGGTCGGCCATCGCCAGCTGGCCGACGGACCGCGAGAGCGCCACTCCCACCCCGTACTCCTCGTCGGCGCACTCTTCTCGAGCATGGTCATGGGCCTGCTGCTCGTCGCCTTCTTCGTGTACGGTCCCGCCGCGATCGGCGCCGGGATCGACCAGCTCTTCGCGGTTCTCCTCGTCCTGGGCCTGGTCTTCGCGTGGTGGACCAAGCACCGCCATGTCGCGACCTTCCGCTTCGACGACTCCTCGCGACGGCCCCTCGTCACGGACGAACCAGCGGGCACCGGCGCACACCCGTAGATCGTCACGGCCTCGTCGGCGACGCGCTCACCGCGTGCCTGTCGGTAGCGCATGGTCTCCACACCGAGAGCGTCGCGACGGGAGTTCGCGAACCGACCGGAGGTGGACACGCGATTCGCGACCGCCGCGCAGAACGTCGGCGCCGCCACTCTCGGCGACGTCGTGACCGACGAGTTCATCCACCTCGCGTACGGCCCGGTCACGTGCGCACCAACGAGCACGGCACACTCCCGATCGAGGTGGGCGCGTCGCGACTCGCCCAGCTCGACGCGAAGCGTGAGGTGCTGGTCCGACACCGCACCGGTGCCGCGTTCCTCGTCGGCGTGCCGGGGCCGCCCACGCTCCGTGACGCGCTCGCCACGCTGGGAGCGCCACGTCGTCGCCGACGCTCGCCGACCTGGTCTACGGCCATCCCCCACCCGACGCGCTACGGTCGGGATCGATCAACGCCCTCGCGGTCTCGCGCGTTAGGAGGCCGGCCGGACGACGGCGCCACGACGAACCGCTCGCGCAACTCGGCGCCGCAGTGCCAACCCGTCTGGTGCATGAGTTGGGGGCGTGATGCCCCCAAGATCACCCACCGACTCCGCGTCGACCCGACTCCTTCTCCTTCTTCGCCTGACGCTTCTCCTTCAGGCTCTTTCCCGACTTCTTCGACGCCGCCTTGCGGGGAGACTTGTCTGCCATGTCCGCCCCCTTTCCTCTCCGAAGGGTACTCCGCGGGCCGGCTCCACCGAGCGGCGAGCTCGGCCGGGTCATCCCGCCCGGCGCCCGCCGCAGTGCACGAGTCCGGTCGTTGACCACGATGAGAACTGCGGCGGTGTCGCAGGGACTCTCGGCCGTTCTCGAGCGCGTCACGCGGCGAGGGGTCCGAGCTCGCCGTTCGTGACGAGAACCGGCCGGTGACCGGATTCAGCCAAAGCGGTCCAGGAACTCGAGCGAACGCTGCAGCACTAACTGCGTCGCGTCAGCGTCATAGGACGCCAGGGAACTATCGGTGAACAGGTGCTGGTCACCCTCGTAGACGAAGAGCGCCGCGCGATCGTCCCCCGCCACCGCGACCAATTCACGAGCCGCCTCGAGATCGCCCCCGAGGGCGAAGTACGGATCTCGGCTCATACCGTGGATCTGCACGGCCAAGCCCTCGGGCCACGGACCGACGGCCAACTCGCCCACCACCGGCAGACAGCCCTCGTAGAGCAGCGCACCGCGCGCGCCCGGCCTCGTCTGAGCGAACTCCTGGGCCACACCGACCCCGAGGGACACGCCCGCGTACACCACATCCTCGGCAAGCCCCGCGATCGCCCGCTCCGCCCGCTCACGAAGCGTCACGTTGCCCAGGTCACGAACCAGGGCCATACCCTCGTCAAGAGTGCGCGGTCGCGCCCCGTCGAACAGATCCGGCGTAACGACGCGACGCCCGCCGGCGCTCAAGGAGTCCGCGAGTGCCCGTACCCCGTCGGTGAGCCCCTATACGTGATGAAAGAGAACGACGTCCGCCATGTGCCGCCTTCCATGAGAGGGTCCAGCGTAGCCCCCACTCCCCGCAGGATCAAGGGTCGAGCGCGTCCGCGTCGAGGCTCGAGCGACTCGAGCACGACACGATCGACGGGTGTCGCGAGGCGTCGCGATACGCTCACGTCATGAGCACCCTTCTCGTGCCGGACAGCCCCCGAGCTCGGTCTTGGGCCGCCCCCGCACGCGTCCGGTGCCCGTACGACCCTCGAGCCACCACTCGACCGTGAGCGACGTCCCGCCCGGCACGAACGCCGGCGACGCGACGGTGCCGGACAGGATTCACGTCGTCGACGTCACCGCGAGCCGAGCGGGCCACGTCGGTGCCCTGCCCGTGCGACGGGCACTACCGCGACGAGGACGCCGACTGGTTGGCCCATCGGAGGCTCTGAGGGGACT
>JAJZYE010000108.1:0-3911 GCA_021806055.1 Actinomycetes bacterium
CGGTGCAGCTCGATGGTCCGATGACGGCCGACGAGGTGCGGTACGTGAGCGAGCGCGTGGCCACGGTCCTGCGTGGCACGGACGTCGACGTGCACGACGTGGAGGGTGTTGACTACCTGGTGGTGCCCGAAACCGACGACACCGAGTCCCTCGAGCACGTCGGGGCGCTGCTGGCGGTGGCGCCCCGACGCCCGGTCATCGTGTCGGGCGGGCTGGATCCGGAGAACGTGGCCGACGTCGTGCGCCGCTTCCCGGTGTGGGGGGTCGACGTGCGCTCGGGGGTCGAGTCGTCACCGGGCGTGACCGATCCGGTGCGCCTGGGGGCCTTCGTCACCAACGCCCGTTGGGGCTACGAGCACGCCCTCGTCGAGCGCCTCGACATCGAGTGACGGCGGCACGAAGCGCGGTCACTCGACCAGTGGTCGCGGGTGACTCGCACGCGGCGCTAGTCGTGGACGCGGCGCAGCACCACGCTGCCGTTGTGGCCGCCGAAGCCGAAGGAGTTCGACAGGACGATGTCGTAGTCGCCCGGGCGCGGCTCGCCGATGACCACGTCAAGGTCCACGGCGGGGTCCACGCGCGTCGTGCCCGCCGTGGGCGGGACGGTCTGGTGAAGCAGTGTCAGCACCGACGCGACGCCCTCGAGGGCGCCCGCGGCGGCGAGCGAGTGTCCGAGGTGGCCCTTGATCGAGGTCACGACGGGGGGGTGGTCGCCGAAGACCCGGTGCACGGCGATCGCCTCGGCGAGGTCGTTGAGCGGCGTGGACGTGCCGTGGGCGTTGATGTGCGAGACCTGATCGGCGGTGATGCCCGCGTCCTCGAGAGCGAGCTCCATGCAGCGGATGGCGCCACTCCCCGAGGGGTCGGGCGCCGTGATGTGATACGCGTCGGCGGTCGAGGCCGCCCCGATCACCTCGGCCAGGATCGTGGCGCCGCGCGCCCGCGCGTGCTCCCACTCCTCCAGCACCACGATGCCGGCGCCCTCACCCATCACGAAGCCGTCGCGGTCCGCGTCGAAGGGGCGTGAGAAGTCGGTGGCGCTGAGCGCGGTCATGTTGCGAAATCCCGCCTCGGCTATGTCGACGATGACGGCCTCCGCGCCGCCCGCCACGGCGACCGTGGAGCGACCGGTGCTGATCAGGCGAGCGGCGTTGCCCAGGGCGTGGGTCCCCGCGGCGCACGCCGTGGTGACCGTCTCGCACGGCCCACCCAGTCCGAAGCGCATGGAGACGGCGGCGGTGGCGGCGTTGGGCATCATCATGGGAACCATGAACGGCGAGACCCGGCTGGCGCCGCGCTCGCGCAGGACCTCGACCTGGCCGAGCACCGTCTGCAGGCCCCCGATGCCGGTGGTCACGACGCTCGCCGCGTCCACCAGGGGACCGCTCAGTCCACTCTGACGCCACGCCTCGTCGGCAGCCATGAGGGCGTAGAGAGCGAACGGGTCGAGGCGGCGCAACTCCTTGGGTCCCCCGATCGCCGCGGCGTCGAACGGCTCGACGCGCGTGCGAGGCGGTGCCGTCGGGGACTGCAGCGCGCGCCACAAGACGTCGGCGCCCACCCCCGCACAACTGACCGCGCCGACGCCCGTGACCGCGACCCGGCGACCCGTCAACGGGCCCGATGGGGTGATCGCGACGCGCACTACAGCTTGGCGTAGATCAGCTCGAAGGCCTGGCCCACCGTGTTGATGTCTTTCAACTCGTCCTCGCCGACCTCGATGTTGAACGACTCCTCGAGTGCCATCACCAGTTCGACCAGGTCGAGGCTGTCGGCGCCGAGGTCCTCGCTGAAGGACGCCTCCGGGGTGACCTGCGTCGGTTCCACGGCCAGCACTTCGACGGCGCTCTCGGTGAATTTGGCGAATGCTTCAGTACGGTCCATCGACCAGCCCTTTCGTGATGTGTCGCCCCATCGTACTCAACACGGTGGCGCGTGGCGTCACCCGCGAGGGCGTCAGAGGCCCATGGCGAGGCCGCCGTCGACGCTGAGCACGGCTCCGGTGATGTAGCGAGCCTGGTTACTGGCGAGGAACCCTACCGCACCGGCGACGTCGGCGGGGGAGCCGGCCCGGCCCAGCGGGATGAGTGCCGACAAGTCGGCGCCCGCCTGGCCCAGGGCCGCGGTCATGTCGGTGTCGATGAGGCCGGGGGCGACCACGTTGACCGTGATCGATCGCGAGGCGACCTCCTTGGCGAGTGAACGCGCCAGTCCCACCAGCCCAGCCTTGGCGGCGGCGTAGTTGGCCTGGCCGGGGACTCCCATGAACGGGCTCACCGAGCCGATGAAGATGAGAGATCCGCGCCGGGCACGCACCATGGAGGCCAGCGCCGCGCGCGCGCAGTAGAAGGCGCCGTCGAGGTCGGTCGCGAGCACGTCGCGCCACTGCTCGTCGCTCATGCGCATCGCCAGTCCGTCGCGCGTGATGCCCGCGTTCGCGACCAGCACATCCACCGGGCCCAGCTCCGCGGTGGCGGTGCGCACGGCCTCGTTCACCTGGTCCGCGTCGGCGACGTCCACGCTGAGCGTGCGGGCGCACCCCTCGGGGGCGCTGCCGCCACGCGACCAGGCGACGACCCGGTCGCCGAGCGCCACGAAGTGGGCGGCCACGGCGGCACCGATGCCCCGGCTGGCGCCGGTGACGATCACGTGTCGACCGGTGGGTGTCGCGGGTGCGTCGGGAGTCATGGGGCCACCTCCTCGAGATCGTGGGGGTCGTGCAGGGCGTACTGGTGATCGAAGGGACGGATGCGCCGGGTCAGCCCGGTCAGCACACCCGCCGGGGCCATCTCCACGGTGGTGGTGACCGTGGGCGGGAGGGTTAGAGTGGCGCCGAGAAAGTCGACGGGTGACGTCAACTGGCGCGACAGCAGGTCGCGCCAGTCGTCGGCCGAGGTGTGGACGCGACCGTCCACGTTGGCGATCAGGGTGGCGTCGGTGGCCCCCCAGTGCACCGCGTTCAGCGCATCGTCGAGCTCTCGCTGGGCGCTGGCCATGAGCGGTGAGTGGAAGGCGCCGCCGACGGGCAGGGGTGTGGCCCGACGCCAGCCGAGCTCGCGGTGGTGCGTGAGCAGATCGTCGAGGGCGCCGCGCGTGCCGCTGACCACGAGTTGACCGGTGCCGTTGACGTTGGCGACCCACACGTCGGCCAGCGCGTCCAGTGTCGCGCGCGCCCCCTCGTCCCCGCCCATCAGTGCGACCATTGATCCGGGCTGCTCCTCGGCGGCTCGCGCCATCGCTCGACCGCGCACCGCGATCAGGGACGCACCGTCGTCGAGGGTGAGGAGGCCCGACGCCACCAGGGCGGTGAACTCCCCGAGGCTGTGGCCCAGCAAGTAGCGCGGGCGCATCCCCCGCTCGTTCAGGTCCCGGTAGGTGACGAGGGACAGCGCGAAGGTGGCCAGTTGGGCCCGGTCGGTGCGCACGACGTCATCGTCACCCGCCTCGGTGAGCAACCACTCGACGTCGACGCCGGTCACGTCGCTGACCCGCGGGACGATCGACCACTGTGGGGAGTCGCGCCACGCTCGGCCCGCGCCGCCACCGAGTGACCCCTGGCCGGGAAAGAGTGCGACGACGTCGTCGCGACGGGTAGCGGTCGACTCGGACACGCCGCCACGCTAACAGCGCGTCCCGGCCCCTCGGGATCGGCGTGGCGTGGAGCCCGATCACGACCCTCGACGGCGGCGCCGGCGCATTGCGGCACTCGTCGCGCCCTCGATCGATCCAGCCACGTTCGATCCGTCCACGCTCGACGGGGGCCAGCGGTCGGTCGTGGCCACGTGATGCGACGGGGTATCTTGTCCCCGACCACGGGCTCGACGAGGCGGCGCGACCGCCGACGCGGGGGTCGCGCAACCCGGCGTCGACTGGGCTGTGCCTCGGGCTCGCCCGTTGTCGGGGACGACGCC
>JAJZYE010000108.1:3921-4875 GCA_021806055.1 Actinomycetes bacterium
CCGGCTCTCCCCGGGTCGATGCCCGGCGCCGACGGTGCCCGGAGTGGGACTTGAACCCACACACCCTCTCGAGTAAAGGCTTTTGAGGCCTCCGCGTCTGCCGATTCCGCCATCCGGGCGCGGCGCCCACGGTAGCAGCAAATCTAGAGTGGGGCGGTGCACGTGTCGATGACGCTGTGGCGAGAGGACGTGCAGATGGCGCACCCGGTGCTGGGCGCCGCGCAGCGTCACGAGCGTCGCTCGCGACTACTGGTGCGCGTCGAGGACGAGGGCGTCGTCGGCTGGGGCGAGGTCTCGCCCCAGCCCCAGGCCGTGAACGGTGACCCGGGGCTGGATGACGTCGTCACCGAGTTGGAGGCGTTCGTGATTCCCCAGACGATGGACATCGCCCGGCGCGAGGGCGAGCTGCCGCGCTGGTCACGACTCCACCTGCTCGCGGGGTCGCGTCGCGCGAGCGCGCCGGCGGTCGCCCTCATCGAGATGGCGCTCCTGGATCGTGAGGTGCGCCGCGGTACGGTGCACCTGGACGACCTGTGGCCCTCGCGCTTCGCGACGCCGTCGCAGGCGACCGTCTCGGCACTCGACGAGGCCACCGAGTGGCGTGTGGACCCGGCGGTCGCGCGCGGCGTGCTGCGCTATCTCGCCGCCAACCAGGCGACCGCGCCCGATCCCGATGCCGATGCCGAACCCGGGAAGATCCTGCACGAGGTCCGTCATGGCGAAATGGCGGAGCTCAAGGAAGTGCCGTTCCGCCGCTATTACGGCAGCGTCGATGCGACGCCGCTGTTCGTCATGCTCGCCGGCGACTACCTGCGCCGCACCGGCGATCTCGCAACGGTGCAGGCGCTGTGGCCGCACATTGCCGCCGCCCTCGACTGGATCGACCGCTTCGGCGACCGGGACGGCGACGGCTTCGGCGAATACCACCGCATGACACAGACCGGGCTTGCCAAC
>JAJZYE010000109.1 GCA_021806055.1 Actinomycetes bacterium
AACTGCGAGTCCTCTAGCGCCCGTCAGGCGTTGGAGATCGCGACGAGCTGCGCCAGGGCGTGCGCCGCACGGCCGTCGCGCACGCTCGCACTCGCCATCTCGAAGCCGTCGCGCAACGTGGCCGCCCGATCCGCGGCGACCAGGGCCAGGCCCGCATTGGCGCAGGCGATGTCGAAGACCGGCCCGGCCGTGGCGTCGAGGAACGCGCGCACCACGCGCACGTTGTGCTCGGTGTCCCCGCCGCGCAGGCTGTCCACGCCGTGGCGTCGCCCCAACTCCTCGCCGGCATCGACTCGTTCGACCGTGATCCCCGAGGGCGTCACCCGGCGCACCGTCGAAGGCCCACCGAGGGAGAGCTCGTCGAGACCGTCGTCACCGCTCACGAGGATCGTCAGATCGGTGCCGCGTAGGTCGATCACACGCGCCATGTGGTCGAGGTGCGACGCCGGTGCCACCCCGATCAGCGCGCGTCGCACGCGGGCCGGGTTCGCGAGCGGCCCGAGCACGTTGAAGACGGTGCGAAAGTAGAGCGCGCGGCGAATCGGTGTGAGGTAGCCCAGGGCGTGGTGGTAGGTCGGCGCGAACATGAATCCGATGGACGCCCCCTCCACACAGGCGCGCACGGTGTCCGGCGACGTCTCGATGCGCACGCCTAGGCCCTCGAGCACGTCGGCGGAACCGACCGACGACGACGCGGCCCGATTGCCGTGCTTGGCGACCGCGACACCACAGCCGGCTACGGCCAGAGCAGCCATCGTGGAGATATTCACGGTGTGCAACTGGTCGCCGCCGGTGCCCACGATGTCGATGGCGTCGCCTACGAGCTCGAACGTGGTGGCGGCGTCGATCATGGCGTCGATGAACCCGGTCATCTCCTCGGCGGTCTCGCCCTTCATGGTCAGTGCGGTCAGGAAGCTGGCGATGTGCACCGCCTCGACGCGCCCCTCGAGGATCTCGGTGAGAGCCTCGCGGGCGCGCGCCCGCTCCATGTCGGTCCCTCGGACGAGGGGGTTGAGGACGTCGCGCGCGAAGAACTCCATCAGCGTCGGGCACAGTCGCGAGAGACCATAGCGAGAGGCTAGCCGCGGGGCCGCTCACGACCACTACGATTTCGAGGTGGCCACCGCCTACCTCGACGAGATCATGCGCTTTCATCGCGCGCGCGCGGCGGCCGACCGACGCGAGTGGCGCGAGCGAATCAACGAGGTGGTGCCGTGCCGCTCGCGCTTCCGGGCGGCGCTGCGCGCCGGCGACACGGTCGGCGTGATCGCCGAGATCAAGCGTCGATCACCCTCTAAGGGCTGGCTCCATCGCGATCTCGATCCCGCCGCACTATCGCGAGCCTACGAGTCAGGAGGTGCGGCGGCGCTGTCGGTGCTGACCGACGAGGAGCACTTCGCCGGCTCGCCGGGCGACCTTCGCGCGGCTCACGACGCCTGCGCCCTGCCCCTGCTGCGCAAGGACTTCACGGTGTGTGCCAACGACGTGATCGACGCACTCCAGTTCGGGGCCAGCGCGGTGCTGCTCATCGTCGCGGCGCTGGATGACGAAGAGTGCGCTCACCTGTTGGACGTGTCGGCACGGTGCGGACTGGACGCGCTGGTGGAAGTCCACGACCTCGACGAGGCTCGCCGTGCGCTCGCGCTGGGGGCCACGCTGGTGGGCGTGAATCAGCGTGACCTGCGTACCTTCGAGGTCAGCAGCGAGCGAGCCGCCGAGGTGGTCGCGGCGCTACCGCCGAGCGTGGTGGCCGTGGCCGAGTCGGGGTTGCGCGACGTGTCCGACGTCGAGCGCGCGGCGCAGTACGGCTTCGATGCCGTCCTCGTGGGCGAGTCGCTCGTGCGCTCGGGTGACCCGGCGGCCGCCGTGCGCGGGCTGACCGGCGTGAAGCGGCACGGCCGTGACTGAGCTCACTGGCCACCCCCATCTCGTGAAGGTCTGCGGCGTGACGAGCGTCGAGGACGCGGCGATCGTTCTCGACGCCGGGGCTGACGCCCTGGGCGTCGTGCTGGCGACCTCGCCGCGCGAGGTCGACGTCGAGCGCGCGGCGGCGATCACGGCGTTCGTGGGCGAGCGCGCGGTGCGCGTGGGTGTCTTTCGCGGGCGTGCGGACGACGTCATCCGCCACGCTCTGGACGACGTGGCGCTGGACGCCGTCCAGCTGCACGACCCGCTGTCGGCCGATCTCGCCCAGGAGCTGCGTGAACGCGGGCTCGCGGTGATCACGGTTCTGGCGATCGGCTCCTCGACGCGTGGCGAGGTGGACGACGAGCGAGCCGACGCGATCCTGGTCGACGGTCCATCCCCCGGCAGTGGACGGGCTCATTCCTGGGACGTCCTCGCGCGGCGACGCTTCACTCACCCGCTCATCGTGGCGGGCGGACTGAACGCCGCCAACGTGGCGCGAGTTCTCGCGGACACCGACGCCTGGGGCGTGGACGCCGCGTCGGGCACCGAGGCGTCGCCCGGACGCAAGGACGCCCGAGCGACGCGCGACTTCGTGCGCGCGGCGCGACGTTGGTTCGAGCGAGAGGAGTGAGCGTGAGTGACGAGTTCATGGGGCCACCGGACGAGCGAGGTCACTTCGGTGACTTCGGTGGCCGCTTCGTACCCGAGGCGCTCATGCCCGCCTGCCTCGAGCTGGAAGCGGCCTATCGCGATGCGCGCGCGGACGCGTCCTTCGCCCGTGCCCTCGAGCGCGAGCTGGCCCTCTTCGCGGGTCGACCCACGCCGGTCACACCGTTGGAACGGTTCTCGCGCCGCGTGGGTCTGCGGGTCTTCGCCAAACGCGAAGACCTGGCCCACACCGGTTCGCACAAGATCAACAACGTGCTGGGTCAGGCGCTGCTCGCCCAGCGCATGGGCAAGCGTCGCGTCATCGCCGAGACGGGCGCCGGCCAGCACGGTGTCGCCACGGCGACCGCGGCCGCACGCCTAGGTCTCGCGTGCACCGTGTTCATGGGTGAGGTGGACACCAGACGCCAGGAGCTCAACGTCTTTCGCATGGAGCTCCTGGGCGCGACGGTCGTTTCGGTGACCTCGGGTAGTCGCACCCTGAAGGACGCGGTGAACGAAGCCCTCCGCGAGTGGGTGACCTGCGTCGCCGACACGCACTACTGCATCGGTTCGGTCATGGGACCTCACCCGTTCCCCTGGATGGTGCGCGAGTTCCAGAGCGTGATCGGTCGCGAGGCCGCGCGCCAGTTGCGCGACCTCGGTGTGGATGCGCCCGACGTCGTGGTGGCGTGCGTGGGCGGTGGCTCGAACGCGGCCGGCGTGTTCGCGGGCTTCGCCGACGGCCCGTCTCGACTGGTGGGGGTCGAGGCAGCTGGCGGTTCCGCCGTGGGGGTGGGCGCCCCGGGCGTCCTGCACGGGATGCGATCGCTGCTCATCCAGGACGAGTTCGGTCAGATCGAGGAGGCCGAGTCAATCTCCGCGGGTCTGGACTATCCCGGCATCGGTCCGGAGCACGCCTACCTGGCTGCTCGCGGGCGCGCTGACTACGTCACCGCGCACGACGACGAAGTCGTCACCGCGCTCCAGGTGCTCAGCGAGGATGAGGGAATCATCCCGGCGCTCGAGACCGCACACGCCGTGGCGTGGCTCCTACGCGAGGCGGGCCACTCGGTGGCGTACGGCTCGTCGGTGTTGCTCAACCTCTCGGGACGCGGCGACAAGGACGTTGCGCAGGTCCGAGCGATCCTGCGCGGTGCGTCGTGACCTCGCTCGAGGCCGCGCTGCGCGCGGTGCGCGCGAGTGGCCGCACCGCTCTCGTGCCGTACCTGATGGCGGGCGCCACGCCCGACTGGACCCGCCACGTCGAGGCCGCGGTGCACGCGGGGGCGGACGCCGTGGAGATCGGGCTCCCGTTCTCCGATCCCGTCATGGACGGCGTGGTGATCCAAGAGGCGGCGGGCCGTTCACTGGCGGCCGGCACGACCCTCGACTCGGTGTGCTCGGAGCTGGCGACCCTGGACGTCGACGTGCCGCTCGTCGCCATGACCTACTACAACGTGGTCCACCACTACGGGCTGGACCGCGCGGCCGACGCGTTCGCACGGGCGTCGTTGCGCGGCGCGATCATTCCCGACCTGCCGCCCGAGGAGGCGTCGCCCTGGACGCAATCCTGCACGGTCCACGACGTCGCCACCGTGTACCTGGTGGCGCCGTCGAGCCCACCCGAGCGTGTCGCACTGCTGGCGCGAGCGACGCAGGGGTTCGCGTACGGTGCCGCACGCATGGCGGTGACGGGACACGCGTCCGACCTCGGCGACGCGCGTCGCGTCGTGGCGGCACTGCGCGCCGTGAGCGACATCCCGGTCTACGTGGGCATCGGCATCACGACGCCCGCTCAGGCCCGCGACGCGGCCCAGTTCGCCGACGGCGTCATCGTCGGCTCCGCGCTGGTGTCCCGACTGCTCGACGGCGCGAGCACCTCACACGTGGAGGACTTCATCGGCGACTTTCGCCGTGCGCTCGACGAGGCCGACGAGCGGACGGCCGCCGAGGGGCCTCGCCACAGTACGTGAAGTAGTTCACAACCTCGTGGTGGATCCGCCGGATGTGTAGCGCCGGGGTGTTTAATCGGTCTGGGCCGACGTCCGTCGGTTCACATGGATAAGTCCAGGGAGATGCACATGGCAGATGAACACAAGGTGGCTGATCCGGGTCCGTTAGGGCTCGCCGGGTTCGCCATGACGACCTTTGCCCTGAGTTCGGCGAACGCCGGAATCTGGAAGGGTGGGGGACTGACCGCGGCGATCTCACTGGCGCTG
>JAJZYE010000110.1 GCA_021806055.1 Actinomycetes bacterium
CCAACGTCGACCGGATCGCCCCGGCTGACGAGGTGGCCGCCGTGATCGTCTTCCTCGCGTCGGACGCGGCCAACAACGTGAGCGGGGCTATCGTTCCCGTGGGCAACGGGTGGTCGGCGGTCTAGACGTCACGGCGCTGATCACGAACCGGCGCCGCGGCGCCGGTTCGGTGTCCCCGACGTGCTGGTGCCTACGGCGCCTTGAAGGTGATGGGCGCCACAGCCGAGTCGCCCCCGGTGGCGTTACCCGCGCTGATCGCGCACGCCTTGAGGTTGGTCGCCTTGGTCCCGCACGTGCCGCTACCCACGGTACCGGTCACCACCGAGAACTTGGTAGCCGGTAGGACGCCCTTGGCGGAGATCGTGACCGGGGTGGCAGTCGCCACGTCGCAGCCATTCTGTCCGGTGGCCTTTACCTGGCACTCGACGAGGTACACCTGATCGTGGGGGGTGAACCCCGAACCCGTGACCGTCACTTGCTGGCCCTTGACGAGGTTGGTCGACGGCGTGACGATCAACTTGCGCGGTGACGCCGGGGTGGCCGCCCGGGGCGTGACGCGGTTGGAGAGGGCTGAGCGCGGACTGGCGCCCGCACGGTTTCGCGCGACCACGCTGAAGGAATAGGTGGTGCCGTTGACCAGTCGGGCCACGACGCACTTCGTGGCCCGCGTCACACAGGTACGACCGCCGGGGTGCGACGTGACGACGTAGCGCAGGATCGGGGCTCCGCCGAGGGAGGCGGGCCGGGCCCACTGCACCACCGCGGCCGCGTTTCGTGCGCTCGCGTGTACGGCTCGCGGTGCCGAGGGGTGGGTGATCGAGCCCGCGACGGCGGTCGCGGCGGAGGTCAACGTCAGCGCCAGGGCCAGTGTTCCCACTGTGGCGGCGACACGTCCGTGAATTCGCATCGGGTCTCCTCTCGTCAGTGATGTCCCGTGTCGGGTGATGACGTCACCTTAACGCCGTGTCGAGCCGCACGACACTTCGCGGGTTACGTCGGCGGTCCCGTGCGGGCCGTCGAGGTTACGGTGGAGCCACGCGTGCGCGTCGTGCGACCGCGGTGCGCGCGGCCGGAGATGATGAGGAGGTGACGTGGAGATCCTGTTCCTCGGCGGCACGGGAAACATCAGTCGCGACTGCGCCGTCGCGGCGCGCGAGGCGGGTCACGACGTGTACACACTCACGCGGGGGCGTTCGTCGCTGGGGAGCCCGGTAGACCGAGGACACTCGCTCATCGCGGACGTGTCCGATGAGCAGCAGGTGCGTGACGCCGTGGCGGGTCGCCACTTCGACGTCGTGATTCAGTGGACGGGGTACGTCCCGGCACAGGTGATGAGAGATGTTCGTCTGTTCGCCGATGTGGGGCAGTACGTCTTCATCAGCTCGGCCTCCGCCTACGAGAAGCCCCCCTCCCACTGGCTCGTCACGGAGTCCACACCCCTTCGCAACCCGTTCTGGCAGTACTCGAGGGACAAGATCGCCTGCGAGCGGGTGCTGATGGATGCCCACGAGTCCACGGGCTTCCCGGTGACGATCATCCGCCCATCCCTGACCTACGGTGTGTCCCAGGTTCCCGCCGCGGCGGGCAGCCGGTCCAAGCCCTACACGATCATCGCGCGGATGCGTCGGGGAGCGCCGATCATTGTGCCCGGCGACGGGACGAGCATCTGGACGATCACGCACAGCACGGATTTCGCGCGCGGCCTCACGCCGCTGCTCGGGAGGCGTGAGGCGATTGGCGAATCCCTACACATCACGTCGGACGAGGCGCTCACGTGGAATCAAATCTACGGCGCCCTCGCCGAGGCGGTGGGGGTCGCCATCGACGTCCGCCACGTGCCGACTGACGGTATCGTCGCCGCCGACCCCTCGCTGGAGGGCACGTTGTGGGGTGACAAGGTGAATTCGGTGGTCTTTGACAACGCCAGGCTGCGCCAGTTCGTTCCCAACTTCCGTGCCCTCGTGCCTTTCTCCGAAGGGATTCGTGACACCGTTGCCTGGTTCGACGACGACGTGGCTCGCCGTGAGGTGGACGACGAGGCGAACGCGCTGTGGGATCGTCTCGCCGCGATCTACGGTGACGCGCTCGCGCGGGCCGCGGGCGCGCCTCACGCGATGACGCGTGCCCGTGCGGTGACGTGGGCGACGGAGTAGGGGTTGGCGCCGGCCGGCGCCGAGTGCTAGGACGGGGGTGTGGGTTCAGGGGCGACCACCGAGTTGGCGCCCCGGGGGGCGGCTGATGAACGTGTTGGTGGCCTACGAGAGTCGCGGCGGGCGTACGCGCCGTGCGGCTGAGGCGCTGGGTGGGGCCGTGCGGGCCCAGGGATCGGACGTGACGATCAAGGCTCTGGGCGACGTGACGGCGAGTGACGTGGCCCAGTGCGGTGCGTTGGCCGTGGGCACCTGGGTGGAGGGATTCTTGGTCGTGGGGGTCGGCCCGGCCAAGGCGGCCCTGGCGGGGGTGGCGCGTCTACCGCCCCTCGATGGGAAGCGCGCCGTCGTGTTCTGCACGTACGGACTCAATCCTCGTGGCACACTCGCCACGCTGCATCGCGCGCTCGAGGCCAAGGGCGCCACGGTGGTGGCCGAGTCGGCGAGTCCTCGCGCTCATCCGGAGCGCGGGGTCGCGGCGTTGGCCGCGCAGCTCGCGCCGCCTAACGCCGCCTGACGCCGCCTGACGCGGCTCAGCGACCCTGTCGGCGGCCGAACGACCCGGCGGAGCCACTAGTTTTATTTTCGCGGATGATCGCATTTCTCCTCGCCGACGGTCATCGTCCTATGGACGCGAAGGGTCGGTGGCGGTACGATGCCGAGAAGAGGGTAGGAGGTGGTGCGATGCCACTATCGGAACACGAGCAGAAGATTCTCTCGGATCTGGAGGGGCTGCTCTCGCGACAGGATCCCCGCTTCGCGAGGCTGGTCAGCGGGACGGATGCTGCCGCACGGTTTCGCCGCTGGATACGAGTCGGCATCGCGGGTTGCGTCGTCGGTGCCGTGGTTCTGATTGCCTTCTTCACGATGTCGGTGCTGGCCGGGCTGGCGGGGCTGGCGGTGCTGGTGGCCTCGTCTCTCCTCATTGCCCGGGGGGTCGACGGGCTGCGTCACCCGCCGTCGGGCTGACACACCGCGTCGACGCGGCGCAGCCTGCTGGCCACGAGTGTTACGGCCGCGTTGTCCGCGCGAGCGTGCCTACCACGACGACGTCGGCGACGCTCGCCCGTGGTGCGGGTGTGTCGACACGGCCCGACCCCCTCTGACATCGCGCGTCGACGACGCCCCGGCCGCGACGAGGGACGCCGTCACGTGCGGGCCGACTCGCGGGGAACCGGGCGCCGGACGAGTGACGGCGCGGGAACGGGTGAGGATGCGGCGGGTGTTGTGCGCCGCGTCGACGAACGGTCGGTGACGGACGGACTGCTCGAGTCCAGTACGACGGTGACGAGATAGCGTGCGCCGCGCCGGGGACGGGGCACTTGTCATGGGCCAGCGCGATTGTTATTCTTGACGTTAACGTGAGGAATAAGGAGATGTCGTGTCTGCCCGAACCGCAGTGGCCGTAGATGCCTCCGATCCCTACAGGGGGAAGTGGCTGACCCTGTCGAACACCACGCTGGGCATGCTGATGGTGACCATCAACCAGTCGATCATCCTGATCGCGCTGCCGGACATCTTCAAGGGAATCCGACTGAACCCGTTGACACCCGGCAATTCCAGCTACTTCCTCTGGCTGCTGATGGGCTTCACCGTCGTCACCGCCGTGCTCGTCGTGAGCTTCGGCCGCCTCGGCGACATGTACGGACGCGTGAAGATGTACAACTTGGGCTTCACCGTGTTCAGCGTGTTCTCGATCCTGCTGGCCGTCACCTGGATGCACGGGCTCGCCGCCGCGATGTGGCTCATCATCATGCGAATCTTCCAGGGCGTGGGTGGAGCCCTCCTCTTCGCCAACTCGAGCGCCATCCTGACCGACGCCTTCCCGCCCCACCAGCGCGGCCTCGCGCTCGGCGTGAACCAGGTGGCGGCTATCGGAGGCTCGTTCCTGGGCTTGATACTCGGCGGCGTGCTCGGCCCCGTCGACTGGCACCTGGTCTTCCTGGTGTCGGTGCCCTTCGGGATCTTCGGTACTTTCTGGGCCTACTTCAAACTCGTCGAGAAGGGGGTGCGCACGCCGTCGTCGATCGACTGGTGGGGCAACCTGACCTTCGCCGTCGGGCTCATCTCCCTGCTGGTCGGGATCACCTACGGCATTGAGCCCTACGGTGGTCACTCGATGGGCTGGACGAGTCCGATGGTGCTCGGGTCGATGGGCGGGGGCGTCGTCGTGCTCGCGCTCTTCGCCTGGATCGAGACCAAGGTCGCCAACCCGATGTTCCGGCTGTCCCTCTTTCGCATCCGCGCCTTCGCCGCGGGCAACGTCGCCAGCCTGCTCGCGGCTCTGGGCCGCGGTGGGTTGATGTTCATCCTCATCATCTGGCTCCAGGGCATCTGGCTGCCCCAGCACGGCTACAGCTTCGCGAACACACCGCTGTGGGCGGGCATCTACATGCTGCCGCTCACTGTCGGGTTCCTCGTCGCCGGGCCGGTCTCGGGGTACCTGTCGGATCACTTTGGTGCTCGCCCGTTCGCCACCGGCGGCATGATCGCCGCGGCGGTGAGCTTCGGCCTCTTCGAGTTGCTGCCCGCCAACTTCTCGTACGTCTGGTTCGCGCTGCTGCTCCTGCTCAACGGGCTGGCGATGGGCCTGTTCGCCTCGCCCAATCGGGCGGGA
>JAJZYE010000111.1 GCA_021806055.1 Actinomycetes bacterium
CCTCGATGGTGATGACACTGGCGCTCGTCGTCAGTCCTTTCTCGGTGGTGCTGTCCCCAGTTCATCACGACGCGGCGAGAACCCTGCGGCGTCCGAGCGCCCCGCGCGACGTCCGGGTGGTCGCCGACCCCGGTTACATCCGCGTTCTCTTCCGACCCCCGGCGTCCAATGGTGGCGCACCCGTCGAGAGCTACCGCATCACCATCGTGCCATCCGACGTCACGAGATTCTGTCACGCGTCGAACTGCATCATCCAAGTCCCGAAGGGCGAAAGGATCCGCGTTGACGTGGTGGCGGTTAACGCCGTGGGTGGCGGACCCGCCTCGCCCCTGTCGAGGGCGTTCACGACACTCGCGCCGATGAACAGCTCGCCGACGCCACTGTCGCCCAACGCTCCCCAGCCCAACGAAGAGGGCAACTGGGCCGGGTACGTCGTGACCAAGGGGCACTTCACCAGTGCGAGTGCTCAGTTCGTGGTTCCCACGGTGCGTTGTACGAGTCGGACGACCGAGTTGTCGCAGTGGGTCGGGATCGACGGTTGGGGAAACAACCCTGTCAGAACGGTCGAGCAAGACGGTGTCTTCGTTAACTGCGTCGACGGCTCGCCGTCGTACTCCGCGTTCTACGAGATGTGGGGCAATCTGGAACTGAACCGAGGAGGGGCGGTCGCACTGAACGAGACGGTGCAGCCCGGTGATCGCATGGCGGCTTCCGTGAGCGAGGCGAGCGGCGAGTGGACGTTTGTCGTGAGCGACCTGACGCAGGGGTGGACCTCCTCGAACGTCGTCGTGATGCCGTCGCCCACGACCGCCCAGGCCAGCGCCGAGTTCATCGTCGAGGGCCCTCTCTTCTTCTGCACCGAGGGGTTCCCCTGTGTCGCCTTTACGCTTCCGGCGTTCACCGCCACCACCTTCTCGAACATCGCCATTGCTGAGAACCAGGGTGCGCCGAGTGGTCTTCCCTCGAACCCGACGACCTACGACATCACGATGGTGAACAACATGGTCACCCTGGCCGCGCCTTCGGCTTTGTCCAGTGACGGAACGTCGTTCAGTGTGTCAGCTGGCCCGGGCGCCGGCGCCGGCTGACGCGGTCGGTCCCGACGGGTCGCGAGGGGCCCGCTCGGCACGGTCACGTGGGACGCGCCACCTCTCCCGGCGCCAATGCAGTGGGGCGAGGATGAGGGTTCGGCGTCACGGGCGGCCGGCCCTCGCGTGGACCACCGACGCCGTCGCGGTCGCGAAACCGTCCGCGGCGTTCCCGTCGACGTCGTCACTTGACGCGTCCGACGGCGCGGGACAGACTCGCGGCGGTGGTGGTGATCCTCGATGACGATGACGTCCGGGCGCGGCTGGACGCCGCGTCAGCGGTCGCGTGGATGGCCGAGGCGGTCGACGCCCACCACCGCGGTGAGCTCGTCTCCCCACCGCGCGTGACGGCTGATCTCGACGAGGGGAGGCTGTTGTTCACGACCGGCCGTTGGCGTGGTCGGTGGTACGGCTACCGCTCCTACGACAGCCTGCCCGCCCAGCCGGGGAGCCAGGTCGTCGTCGTCCACGATGACGCCACCGGCGCGGTGCGGGCGGTCGCGATTGGCACGGAGCTGGGTCGGCGCCGTACTGGCGCCATCGGGAGCGTCGCCGTGGAGGCGATGGCGCCGCCGCGGTCCTCGGTGGTGGCGGTGATCGGCACCGGGGCCCAGGCCTATACGCAGGTGTGGGCGCTCGGCGCCGTCCTGCCCGACCTGGTCGAACTGCGGGTGTGCTCGCGTGACAGCGCGCACCGCGCCGCTTTCGTGGAGGCCGTCCGGCCACTGACCGGCGCGGCGGTGCGTGACTGCGACAGTGTCCGCGCCGCAGTGGAGGGCGCCGACGTGGTCATCCTCGCGACGAGCAGTCCCACGCCAATCCTTGATGTCGCCTGGCTACGCCCCACCTGCCTCGTCGCGACCCTCGGACCGAAGCAGCGCGGGCGGGCGGAGTTCGGGCCCGATCTGGCCGATGCGGCCGCCCTCGTGATCACCGACTCGCCCGCCCAGATCGACGCCTACGACCCGCCCAATGTGCTGGTCGGAACCAGGGCGACGTCGCGGCTGGTCTCACTGGGCGCGCTGCGCGCCGGGGTTGTCGCGCGCCCGGCCGACGGGATCGCGGTGTTCTTCTCCGTTGGCTTGGCCGGAACCGAGGCCCACCTGCTGTACCGCGTGATCGAGCTGCTCGCGTGAGCGGGGGCTCCACCGGCGACGCCGCGATCACGACCGCTCAACGTTGACGAAGCCGGTGACGGTGGGTTCCACGACGCTCTCGTTCGCACCCGTACCGCCGTCGTGGTGGCTGGTCGTCGGCCACCACGGCGTCCACGACGACAGGAGACGTCGTGGAGAGGAGTAACTCGTCGACCGCGACGATGGTGGTGTGGTTGCGCGACGAGGTGCTCGAGGGAAGACGAGGCGGCGAGCCATTATGACGCCATAGTGGCTTTTCACTACACTGGACACATGAAGAAGAAGACGACGGTCTACCTCGACGCCGACGTTCTCACCGCGACCAAGGCGGCGGCGCTGACGTCACGCCGGTCGGAGAGCGCCGTCGTCGAGGATGCCCTGCGGTCGTATCTGCGTAGTGGTCACGGCGAGGCCGCACGAGACGAGTTGCGGGCGCTGCTCGAACGCGTTGCCCTAACGAGTGACCTCAACGAGGAAGAGGCACTGGCACAGGCCGTGGACGAGGTGCGCGTCGTCCGCCACGAGCGTCGTCCTCGATCGGCGCTTAGTGGATGAGCGACGTCGGTTCGTCGTTGACACCAACGTCTTCGTGGCGGCGGTCACCTCACGAGATGGTGTATCCGCGAGACTCTTGCTCGGCGCGCAGGCCGGACGCTGCCGCGTAATCGTTTCTCCGCTGCTGCTCGACGAATTATCGACCGTTCTCCATCGTCGTAAGTTTCGGCGATACATCAGCATCGCGGATGTGTCCGCTTTCGTGAAGGCGGTTCGAGAACTCGCGCAGGTCGTGGATGACCCGCCGACGGATGGTACTCCGATCACCGATGACCCCGACGATGACTTTCTGGTGGCGCTGGCGGAAGCGGTAGGCGCTGACGCACTCGTGTCGGGTGACCCGCACCTTACGACGCTGCAACGCACAGGTGTCACGGTGCTGACACCCCGGCGCGCACTCGACATCATCAGCGAGACCCATCACGGAGGGTGACGATCACGGGCGGCGACTGCCACCGACGGGTGCCGCGCGAATGCGAGACCGAGAGCGGCAACTCGTCGAGCAAGGCGCGCCGACTGTCCCCTCGGCTCCACGAACGTCGCTGGGCGACCACGGCGACGAGGCGGGCGTCATCGGTTGTGTCACTGTGGCGTTTCTATACGCTGAGCAGACCATGGCACGCCGCGACGCACTCCTCGTAGTGGCGGCTGTCGAGTGCGTGTCGGGCTCGATCGAACTCGGCGGCGGCGCCCGGTTGGTCCGGCAGCGCCGGTGGGAACGTGACCTCGACGAGGCGCAGGCGGTCGTAGCCGAGGCCGGGCAGGATGACGTCGACCCAGGTGGAGGTGTTGACGTCGACTTTCAGCGTGAGGTGGTTCGTCGCCCAGAACACGGCGATCTCGGCGTACTCGCCGTCTTTCTCGTCCCAGACGACCGACGACGGTGATCGGCACGACGAGTTGGGGATTGAGGGCGCTCCTTCGCCGCGAACAGTGGTGCCGTCCACCGTGACGGTACCGATCGATCGCTGAAGGAGGCTGACGTGGCTGGTGGCAGTCATGAGAGAGATCTCCTTCCACTCGATGAATGGTTGGTGGTAGTTGGTACCCTCGTTCGTTTTCGCGGTGGCGGTGACGCCGCGACGACCTCGCATGCGTATTCGATGTTGCCTTCTACGTACGTAGTATGCGCCCCGGCGCCGCTGTCGTGTCGACGCCTTGGTCGCCAGATAGCTGTGCGGGTCGGGCCATCACGATGGTTCACTGCTGGGCTCGCGGCGAGGTTCTTCGGACGCTTCGCGTAACCGCGCCTTGGTGTACCACGGCGTCGGATCTCTCGATACGTCGCCGAGATACGAGGGTCCGGCGCGATGGTGCGTTCACCGTCGTTTCGCGGTGGCCGCGGCGACGGACTCTCGTGACGGGTCGTCGGTGGTCGCGCGGATCCGTCGCGAGAGGGGCGCCTTCACCAGGTCGAGCAGGAACGTGGTGACGAGGACCGCTCCGAGCACGACGCCGATGTCGCCCGCGGCGACCGGGGCCATCAGCCACCCACGATCGGCGAGCACGCTGATGACGACCAGGTCGGCGACGGTCGCCCCGAGCATCAGCCGACTGGGTCGGGCCCGCCAGAGGTGGTGCTCGTCGCGTACCAGGTAGAGCGTGGCCTGGCCGGTCGCGACCAGCATCACGAACACCAGCGTCTGGGTGACGGCGAGCGAGAGGCCGGCGACGTCGCGGGCGAGGTAGTAGGTGGCGAAGGAGGCGGCCAGCCAGGGGAGTGCGACGCCGAGTGCGACCAGCGAGAGCTGCGCGACACGCCAGCGGTCCGGGTGGGGCGAGAAGCCCACGTGGTCGGTGGCGATGGACATGGTCACGAAGTCGTTGGCGAACAGCAGGAGCAGCACCAGGCGCGGCGTGGTCACGAACTGGCCGGTGAGCAGCAGGCCCAGGGCGAGGAACAGCGACACCTGGAAGGTCTTGACGATCTTGTTCAGCGTGTAGGTGAGCATGCGCTGGTAGACCCGGCGCCCGGTCTC
>JAJZYE010000112.1 GCA_021806055.1 Actinomycetes bacterium
AGGGCGCTGGCCCAGAGCAGGGGGCCGCCCGAGCTACGCGCCGCGCCGCCAAAGCCCGTTCCCGGGGCCCCGATCGGAACGATCGTGGGTACCGAGGTGGTGGTCGTCGTCGGCGTCGTGGTGGTGGTCGTGGTCGGCGTGGTGGTGGTCGTGGCCACCGGCGTCGTCGTGGTCGTGGTCGGCGTCGTGGTGGTGGTCGTGGTCGGCGTCGTGGTGGTGGTCGTGGTCGGCGTCGTGGTGGTGGTCGTGGTCGTCACCGCGCTACAGGTCGGCACGGTGATCGTGTCGCCCTCGAGGCTCACCTGACCGTTTCGCGCCAGCACTCGTCCGTTGATGGTCGCGCCGGTCTGCACGCTGATCGAGGTCAAGGCGAGCACGCTGCCCGCGAAGTTCGTCGTCGTACCGATGGTGGCCGAGCTGCCGACCTGCCAGAAGACGTTGCACGCCTGCGCCCCGCCGGTGAGCACCACCGAGCTGGAGGGTGCCGTGGTCAGCGTCGAGCCCGCCAGGAAGACGAACACCGCGTTGGCGTTACCCTCGGCGTTCAACGTCACCGTGCCGGTCAGGCTCATCGCCGCCGCGTTCTGGTAAACCCCGGGAACCAGGGTCTGGCCGCCGAGATCACTCGCGTTCACCGTGACCGGCGTCTGCGCGGCCGCGTCGAGATACGCCGTGGTGAGCGACGCCTGCGCCGCCTGTGCGGTCGTGTCGGCCGCGTCGATCGTTCCGCCGCTGATGAGCCCGGGCGGGAAGCCGGTCACCGCGCTGCCGGGACTGACACCGACGCTGCCCGAGATCTGCGACGAGCCGGTGTTGGTCACCGTCGTACCCGCCAGCACCGCGAAGGGGGCCGCGTTGCCCAGCGCCACGGCCGTGGTGGAGGCCGACGCCGGCGCCATCAGGACCGGCGCCACCAGCAGCGCCGCCGACGTCGCCACCAGGGCCACACCGATCGGCCAGGGGCGGCGCCAGCCGCGTCGAACCAGGCCACGGGTCCTGCTCGTTGACTCACTCATACGACACCACTTTCACTCACTATTTCGTCTAACGCGTGGACGGATGTCCCGCGACTTCTCCTGCTTCACGGTGCGAATCGATCGATCGACTCCCACGATGAACGTTCTCAGAATTGCGACGGCTCCGCGGCACACACTCACCGCAACTAGCCGCCCACCCGCGCTCCTTCGTCAGTCCAGAGCGGCGTCGTTGCCACGTGTGTTCGTGGTCGTCGATCACTCGACTCGTCGGGCACGGGACCCACTCGACGTCCTCGCGACGACCCGAAAAATAACCAACGGGCGCGCCAACGGCACACCTCTTCTTCGCGGGCTCTCTCTCCGTCCTTCGTCTGGCGTTCGCGCCACTCGATGCGCGCTACAAGCCTTTAGGCCCGCTTCTCTACCGGGAACCTTACCACAATTACGAGTGATTTATTGACCACTTATTCACAACAGACGCCCGCGAACTGGCTTTCGACTCGACACCGCGCCCCCGTGCGGGCGGACAACCCCCGACGGCGATCCGTTCACCGTGGCCGCGTCGTCGTACGCCGTGTGCCAACATTGTCCGATGCCTACCTTCGACCGTCGCGCGGCGCTCGTCGCCGCGCGCGAGACCGTCTACGACGTCGTGGTCGTCGGGGCGGGGATGACCGGCGCGGGCGTGGCCGTGGACGCGGCCGCGCGGGGCCTGCGCGTCGCGCTGATCGACGCCGGCGACATCGCCTCGGGCACCAGCTCCAAGTCCTCCAAGATGGTCCACGGGGGACTGCGCTACCTCCAGCAGCACGACTTTCGCCTGGTCTACGAGGCGCTACGCGAGCGCCAGCGTCTGCTCGAGAACGCCCCGTTCCTGGTGCGCCCGCTCCCCTTCCTGATCCCCCTGTTCGGCACGAACGGCGTCGCGTCCTCCACCGTCGTGCGCGCCTACGCCACCGCCCTGCGCCTCTACGACATGACGGGGGGCTGGCGCATCGGCCAGCGCCACCGCAAGATCAGCCGAGCCGAGGCCCTCGCGCACCTGCCCACGCTCACCACCGACCGGCTGGTGGCCGGTTTCCTCTACCCCGACGCGCGCGGGGACGACGCGCGCGTCGCCCTCGCCCTGGCGCGCACCGCCGCCGACCTCGGCGCCGACGTCGCCAGCTACGTCGCGGCCACCGGCTTCACCCACGACGCCGCGGGTCGCGTGCGCGCGGTGGCGGTGCGCGACGCGCTCAGCGGGGACGTCATCGAGGTGGCCGCGCGCAGCGTGGTGAACGCCACCGGGGTGTGGGCGGACTCCCTGGTCGCGCTGGCCGAACGCGTGGAGTCGCACCTCATCACCCCCGCCAAGGGGGTGCACCTCAGCGTGGCGCGCCACCGCCTCCCCGCCGACGTGGCCGCGGTGCTCTCGGTGCCCGGCGACCACCGCAACGTCTTCGTCGTGCCCTTCGAGGACGCCCCCTACACCTTCGTCGGCACCACCGACACTGCCTACGACGGTGATCTCCGCGATCCGCGCTGCACCCCCGACGACGTGGCGTACCTGTTGGGCGCGGTGAACGCGTCGACCGCCAGCGCCCTGACCCCGGCCGACGTGACCGGCGTGTGGGCGGGGCTGCGCCCCCTGCTCGCCCCCCGGGCGGGACGACACGTCTCGGCGCGCACCGCCGACCTCTCGCGACGCCATCGGGTCCTGGACGCCGGGGACGGGGTCGTGACCGTCACCGGTGGCAAGTGGACGACCTACCGCCAGATGGCCGAGGACGCCGTGGACGCCCTGCGCCCCTACCTGGGCCCCCTCGGGCGCACCCGCACCGCGCACCTGCCGCTACACGGCACGGGCGCGTGGCGGCCCACCACACCCCTCGAGACCCACCTCTACCGCCGCTACGGCCAGGACAGCGCCGCCGTGCTCGCGCTGATCGACGCCGACCCGTCGCTGGGCGAGCTCGCGGTCCCCGGCCAGGAGTACGTGCGCGCGGAGCTGGTCTACGCGGTGCGCGAGGAGATGGCCACGTCCCTGGTGGACCTGCTCACCCGGCGCACGCGCGCGCACCTGCACGACGCCCGGGCCACCCGCGACGCGGCGGCGTCGCTCGCCGCCCTCGTGGCCCCGACCCTCGGCTGGGACGACGCCGAGACCGCGCGACAGGTCGCGGCGTACCACGAGCTGGTCGCGCGCGAGCTGGCGAGCGCCGGGCTGGACCCGTCGTGAGCCCGGCGAAGGCGCCGATCGGCTACCCGCCCGACGCCTTCGCCGACCCCGGCGCCGTCCCTCCCCCGCTGTCCGGCGCGGTGCTCACGGCGTTGGTCGCCGCGGGCCTGGACGTCGACGTCGCGACCGTCGCGCGCGCCGAGGCCGCGCGCGACTGGTGGCCCCTCTCCCTCGCCGACACCGTCGCGGGGCGCGTGGCGCACTGGCCGGGGGCCGTGGTGCGCGCGCACCGTGCGACGGACGTCGCCGCCACGCTGCGCGTGGCGCAGCGCCACCGGGTCCCGGTGACCGCCCAGGGCGGTCGCTCGGGCGTGGAGGGCGGCGCGGTCGCGCCCGACGGCGCCCTCGCCCTCGATCTCACCGGGCTCGATCGCGTCCTCGACGTCGACCCGGTCGCGGGCCAGGTCAGCGTGGAGGCCGGCGTCTTCGGACCCGATCTCGAGGCGGCGCTCGCGCCCCACGGCCTGACCCTCGGCCACCGCCCCCAGTCCTTCGATCTGTCCACGGTGGGCGGATGGCTCGCGACGAGCGGCGCCGGCCAGTACTCGAACCGCTACGGCACGATCGCCGAGATGGTCCGCGAGATCGACGTGGTGCTGGCCAGCGGTGAGCTGGTGCACCTCGGCTCGCGCGCGCCGCGCCGCGCGGTCGGTCCCGAGCTGCGCGCGCTGTTCGTCGGCAGCGAGGGAGCCCTCGGGGTCATCACCCGCGCCACGCTGGTGGTGCGCCGCGCGCCGGCGAGCGAGCAGCGCGGCGCCTGGGCCTTCGCCACCTTCGACGCGGGTCTAGAGGCCTGTCGACGCATCGTCCAGCGCGGCGCCGCCCCGGCGGTCGCGCGCCTCTACGACGAGGCTGAGTCGCGCCGACACTTCCAGCGCGACGACTGCGTGCTGGTGGTGCTCGACGAGGGCGACGCGCACCTCACGGCGGCGACGCGCCGCGTCGTCGCCGAGGAGTGCACCGACGCCACCGACCTCGGTGAGGAGCCGGTCGCCACGTGGCTCGAGCGACGCAACGACGTCAGCGAGCTCGCGCCGCTGTGGGCCCGGGGCGTCGTGGTCGACACGATCGAGGTCGCCGGCCCGTGGAGTCGGCTGTCGTCCACCCGTACCGCGATGCTCGACGCGCTGCGCGCGGTGCCGGGCACCCTCGGCGCCTCGGTCCACCAGTCCCACGCCTACCCCGACGGTGCCTGCCTCTACGTGACCTTCGCCGGCGTGCCCGGCGACGACCCCACCCCCTACTACCGCCGGGCCTGGGACGCCGCCACCGAGGCCGCCCTGGCCCACGGCGCGGCCCTCAGCCACCACCACGGGATCGGACGCAACCGGTCGCGCTTCCTCGCGCGCGCCCTCGGCGACCAGTTCGACCTGCTGGTCGCGCTCAAGGGGGTGCTGGACCCCAACGGGATCCTCAACCCCGGCGTGCTCGCCCTCGCGGGGGACCCGTGGTGAGGGCGCTCGCCGTCGACGTGGGCACCTCGTCGGTGCGCACGGCGCTGGTGGACGCGCGCGGGACGGTCACGGCCACGCACCAACGTCGCCTGACCCTCGCGAGCC
>JAJZYE010000113.1 GCA_021806055.1 Actinomycetes bacterium
GCCGACGCGCTACTCACCCGCGTCTGATCGGCGTCAACGTACGCACCAGCCACCACACCGGGCATCAGGACTGTCTCGTCGCTGATAGTGGACCCGGCGAGCAGGACGGTCGCCTCGGGATCTACCGGCGCCCACGCCCCGTCGAACGCGGACCCGGCGAGCAGGGCGGTCGCCTCGGGATCTACCGGCGCCCACGCCCCGTCGAACGCGGATGCGGTGAGAAGCGAGGACACTTCCGAACCACTTGGTCGCAGTGCGGGATCGGGATCGAGCATCCCACGTAGAACCAGGCGCCACGGCGCCGGAAGGTCCCCAGGTACCACCAGGGGCCGCGCCACCCGACGTGCGACGATCTCACTGGGCGACCCCTCGTACACGCGGCGACCCGTCAGGCACTCCAGCAGGACGATACCGAGCGACCAGATGTCCGCAGCGGGCCCCACCTGATGATCATCGAGTTGCTCAGGCGCCATGTACGACACGGTGCCCATCGTCGAGCCATCTACGGTGATCGTGGTGGCGTCGTGCAGCTGCGCGATGCCGAAATCGCTGAGCCACGCTTCGCCGTCAGCCCCCAGGAGGATGTTGGAGGGCTTCAGATCTCGGTGCACGACGCCTCGCTCGTGCACGTAGCCCAGAACGCCACCGAGGCGTGAACCCAGTGCGGCGACCGTCACCGACGGCAGCGGACCCGTTCGCAACCGCTGGGCCAGTGTCTCACCCTCAATGAGTTCCATAACGAGGAAGGCTTGATCACCGTCGACACCGGTGTCGAGTAGCCCGATGAGCCCCGGAAATGCCAGGCGTTCTAGTGCGCGCGCCTCTTGGGCGAGACGACGCGCCAACTCGGGGTCGCCCGAGCGTACGATCTTCAGCGCCACGACCCGATCAGTGAGTTCGTCGTGCGCCCGGTAGACGTCGGACATCCCCCCGTGGCCGAGCAGATCAATGATCTGGTAGCGCCCGCCGATCGCGACGCCCCCCGCACTCACGAGAGTCCTGCGACACAGCGCCTCTGCGGTGCTGGGGTACAACCCACATCGGCTCCACCCATACCCCTCACGCTAACTGCCGACATCACGAAGCGTTCAAGCCGAGAACCCGGCACTTAACCGGCGACGCTCGAGTCTCACTGCACGTCGGGTCACTCGTGACGTAGACGCCTTCGACACGAGCACTCGGTGTCGCCTTCACGTGACCTCCCGACTCGATAATTCAGAGACGCCGCCGCAGGAGCGGCACTACGCCGTGCCCAGGGCTCGTCGCCACGTTGGCACGGCACGCGCAACACGGCGCGCCATCAGAATCGATGGCGCGCCGTGTGTCGCTAACGCAGTACTACGACGCGCTCGAAGCGGTCCCGAGACTAGCGATCGACGCGTGACGAGCACTGATCGCGCCCTTCAGCGCGACCTTGAACGCCGTGCGCGCAGTCACGCGCGCCGCTGACGTCGTCGACGCCTTCAGTGCGGCGAGGTACGTGGTACGCGCGGCGGCCACGGTGCTCTTAAACGTCTGGTTGATGGCCAGCATCGACGCACCGTAGGCCTTACCCTGCTGTGCGAGCTGCACCGTCGCGCTGGCGTCGCGCACCGGGGGCTTGCCGAGTGTGGTCAACGCGGTCTCGCGAGCGGTCCGCGCGGCGGTGAACGCCGTCGTGAACGCGGCCCGGGCCGTCGCTCGCTGCGCCGATGTCGTCGCTGTCGCCAGCGCCGCCGTCAGTGTCGTGCGCGCCGCGAACACGGCCGACTTGAAGGACAGGTTGATGTTCAACTTGGCCAGCGAGTACGCCTTCATAGTGGCGGCGTTGCCCTTGACCGACGCCGTACCGTGTGCGACGGTGGTCGTCTGATTGCCGCTCGCGAACGCCGCGGCGGGGGCAACGACTCCAACGCCGAGGCTCAATGCGATAACCGCGGCAGCTCGGGTGATCGTGGACTTCATGGTTACTCCCTTTAGTGGTTGTAAGCCCAACCTAGAGAGCCTTGTTGTGCACCGACTGTGGTGAGCCTTAACACCTCGACAGACTTCTGGGGCCCGTCGAGGACACCACCGGCCCCGCGCGCCCTGTGGCGTGCGCCATCTCGTCCACTTCCCTGGCTGGCGCCAACGGGGGCGAAAACACCTCGTGCAACTGTCCTCGCGACGTCCACGTCGCCGCGCCGACCACGGCAGCGGCGTCGCCGGATCCTCGGCACCGAGGTCTCGAGAGCGGCGCTGACGTGCACGACGGCCGCCGCGGAGCGGCGAGACACGCACGGCACACGGCACACGAGTTCCCGCGCAACACCCATCTCCGTCGACCCCGCGCGACGTCGGTGCGGCGACGAGCCGGTGCCGTGTCACCACGAATGCGCTATCCCTTTTGAGTCGGTCCTGTCGCGCGATCAACGCGGTACGCCGTCATCGCGAGCGAGCCCATGGTGCACCCCTCGTTGAAGGCGCTCACCGACCCGTCGAGTGCCGCCGCGAGGCCCGCCAGATAGACCAGTGGCAGAAAGTGGTCGGGCGTCGGCGCGGCCAGTCGGTAGTCCTCGTGGCCTACCAGGTCACCCACTGACTCCGGATGGCTCACGAGGATCTCACGCGCGTCGGTGTCGAAGCGTCGAGCCCAGTCGTATCCCTGGTCCGTCGCGTCCCACGCAATCGCTCGAAGGTTGTGCACGACGTTGCCCGACGCCACGATGAGCACACCGTCGTCGACGAGTGGGGCGAGACGCGAGCCCAGCTCGAAGTGGTGCGTGAGCGGCTGGGACGCGTCGAGGGAGAGTTGCACGACCGGCACGCTCGCGTCGGGGTACATGTGTGCCAGCACCGACCAGGTGCCGTGATCGATTCCCCACGTCTCGTCGTCCAGTGACAGCAGTGTTGGTCGCGCGATCTCCGCGACCTGTCGCGCCAGGTCCGGCGATCCCGCCACCGGGTAGTCGAAGTCGACGAGCTCCTGGGGAAAACCGTAGAAGTCGTGAATCACCCGCGGGTGCGACATCGAGGTGACCGCTGACGCCCTCACGTACCAGTGGGCGGAAACGGCCAAGATCGCGCGGGGCCGATCGATCGAGGCCGCGAACTGCGACCAGCCTCGCGTGAAGCGATTCTCTTCGAGGGTATTCATCGGACTTCCGTGACCGACGAAGACGGGGGACACACTCACGGGGACCTCACTTTCGCGACCGCGCCAGTGTAGCGGGAAAGATGACGTGTCAACCAGTTGCCACTACCATGATGGCGTGAGCGACGTCGACGATCACGGCGCCACCGGGGAGCTCGCGTGGCGACACGTCGCGGGCGTGTACCACCACCTGGAGGCCGAGCTCAACCAGGGACTGAGCGCGCACGGTCTCTCCCACCCCGACTACCTCGTGCTCACGGCGCTCGATGAGGATCGAGACGGCCGACGGCGCCTCGTCGAGCTCGCCCGCGACCTGGGGTGGGAGAAGAGCCGGACGTCGCACCACGTCGCGCGCATGTGCGCGCGCGGGCTCGTGGCCAAGGCGACCTGCCCCACCGACCGGCGCGGCACGTTCGTCATACTGACCGACCAGGGCCGCCACGCTCGCGCCCGGGCGACGCCGGACTACCTCGCCGCCGTGCGCCACCTCCTCGCCGCGGTGACCTCGACCCAGCTCGCCGTCCTCGGGGCCGTCGCCGACACCGTGCTTAGGCGATCCGGCGACCAGTGCGTCAGTGGCTCACCCGCGCCGGCGGACGGCTGACGACCTCACACGCCGGTCGTGCCCGCGACCACGAGCAGAATGTACGTGCTCACCCGACGCGTGCACACCGTCGTGCGCAGCGCACGATAGGTCGGCGGCACGAAACCGGGCAGCGAAACCTCCACGCCGAGCACTGCGCGTGCGGTGCACCGCGACGGCGGGTAGTTCCCCGTCTCGACGACGCCGAGGGCTGCGCTCACCGACTGCTTCGTCGCCACCACGTGGCGCACGGGCATGCGGCCCACGCTCTCATTGCGCGCCGGGGGTCCCACGGCTCGCCTCCCGACCCCCACCGGCTGCACCCGGGGAACACCCCACAGCGCGCAGCGCGCACCGTGATTGGTGAACACGATCGGATAGTAGATCGTGCCGAGGGCACCGTTGGGCCGGCCGATTGACACGATAAGCTGGGTGGGTCGGCACGATGGGACCGCGACGGCGCTCGCGACGACGTCACCGGAAGCCACCCCGAGCACGCACCCCGCCACGAGAACAACCGGCGCCAGCACTCCCCGCGCAACCTCACCCCACGCCCGTCGCACGACACCCTCCACCTCGCGACGCCGAGGACCCGGCGTCGCCACTCGGTCTAGCACCACGACCCGCTTCGAGTCACGACGACGGGTGCGTTAGCGTTTGTTCAGCGATCCAAAGGACGACAATGGCAGTGAACCGTTCCACCATGACCAGCCTCGAGCGTGAGAAGGCGTCAGTCTTCCACTCCTGGTCCGCCCAGGCCACGATCAACCCGTTGATGATCCACGACGCGCGGGGTGTCTACGTCACCGATGAGGCGGGTACCACCTACCTGGACTTCTCCTCCCAGCTGGTGAACACGAATCTCGGGCATCAGCATCCCGCCGTCGTGGAGGCCATCCGCGAGCAGGCCGCCCGACTGTGCACGATCGCGCCGCAGCACGGCTACGAGTCGCGCTACCGCGCGGCCGAGCTCATCCTCGAGCACTCCTTCGAAGGTGCGGCCAAGGTCTTCTTCACCAGCGGCGG
>JAJZYE010000114.1 GCA_021806055.1 Actinomycetes bacterium
CCACCCCCCCACCGCGATGGCGCCCGCCCCCTTGAAGTGCGCGCCGCTCACCCCGTACTCGACCATGCCGGGATCGGCCAGGATCCCGACCAGGAGGCCCCCGACGAGGCCGGCGATCCCGTGGGTGTAGACCACGCCCATGGCGTCATCCACCTTGGAGAAGGGGCGCACCCGCGACAGGTAGTTCCAGGCGACCCACACGATCGAGGCGGCGACCAGCCCGACGATCATCGCCCCGACGCCGTTCACCCAGCCGGCGCTCGGGGTGATCGCGACCAGTCCGCAGAGCATCCCGTTGATCGCGCCGAGGAACGTCGGCTTCTTCTGGCGCGAGAAGACCATGTCCATCACCACCCACGTCAGCACCCCGACCGCGGTGGCGACGTTGGTGTTGAGCACGGCGCTGGCGGCGTCGACGCCAGCGTAGAAGGGGTCGCCCCCGTTGAAGCCGTTCCAGCCGAGCCAGAGGATCCCCGCGCCGATCGCGACCATCATCAGGTTGCTCGGGAACGCGTTCTCGCGGTCCTGCCAGCGCCGCGGGCCGACGATGGCCGCGCCCACGAAGGCGGCGACCCCCGCCGACAGGTGGATCACGTAGCCGCCGGAGTAGTCGACCGCCCCCTTCTGGGCGAAGAACCCCCCGCCCCAGAGCAGCGCGGCGTTCACGCAGTAGATCATCGTGATCCACAGCGGCACGATCAACAGCCACGCCTTGAACTTCAGGCGCCCCACCAGCCCGCCGAGGAAGAGCAGCGGCGTGATGGCGGCGAAGACGAACTGGAAGTAGGCCAACGTCGCGGTCGAGAAGTGGAAGGGGATGGCCGAGTTCGCCCCCGACACCGCCTGACCCTGCTCGGCGCCCGCGGTGGAGAGGGGCTGGAAGTGACCGATGAACCCGCTCCAGAACGAACCCGTGGGCCCGAAGTGCGACAGGGGGCCGAAGGCCAGGTTGTAGCCCCAGAGCATCCACACCACCAGGGTCAGCGAGAAGCCGGTGAAGACCATCATCATGGTGTTGACGATCCACTTCTTGCGCACCAGGCCGCCGTAGAGGACGGCGATCCCCGGCAGGCTCATCAGCCCGACCAGCGTCGCCGCCACCAGCTGCCAGGTATTATCCGCCGGGTTCAGCCAGCTGGGGTAGGGGATGATCGTCGCGAAGGACACGGCCGCTCCTCGTCACTCGGAGAGGGCGACGCTGACCTCTGGTTGCGACCAGCGTGCCAACCCCGCGTTTCGTCCCCGTTAGCGACGTGTTTCGGCTCGATGAACTACGCCGCCGCCGCTAGGGCGTGACGGCGCCCGGCTCGGCGCCCGAGCCGGCCAGGGAACGCTCGACCACCTGGGCGATGTCGAGCACGGCGACGTTCTCGCGGCCCAGGGCCTTGACCGCGTCGTCGATCATGATCATGCAGAATGGGCAGGCCGTGGACACCACGTCGGCACCGGTGGCCAACGCCTCCTCGGTGCGTTCCATGTTCACGCGCTTGCCGATGTTCTCCTCGAGCCACATCCGCGCCCCGCCCGCGCCGCAGCAGAAGCCGCGTTCGCGGTGGCGCGCCATCTCCAGCTGGGTCAGCCCGGGGATCGCGTCGAGCACGCTGCGCGGCTCGTCGAACACCCGGTTGTGGCGTCCGAGGTAGCACGGGTCGTGATAGGTGACCGTGCCGGTGTAGCTGAGACCCGGTACCAGGCGACCCGTCGCCACCAGGTGGTTCAACAGCTCGGCGTGGTGGATCACCTCGTAGGACCCGCCCAGGTCGGGGTACTCGTTCTTCAGCGTGTTGAAGCAGTGGGGGCAACTGGCCACGACCTTCTTCGCCCCCACCGCGTCGAGCGTGGCGATGTTGGCCTTGGCCATCTCCTGGAAGAGGTACTCGTTGCCGATGCGCCGCGCGGGGTCGCCCGAGCACGACTCGCGCGGGCCCAGGACCGCGAAGGTGACGTTGGCGCGATGCAGCATGCGCGCCACCGACTCGGCCTGCTTACGGCCCCGCTCGTCCAGCGAACCCGCGCAGCCCACCCAGTACAGGTACTCCACGTCGGCGGGAATCGCGCCGTCCACCACCGGCACTTCGAAGTCGAGATTCGCCAGCCACTCGGTGCGCTTGGACGAGCCCAGCCCCCAGGGGTCGCCCTGGTTCTCCAGGTTGCGCAGCAACAGCCCCGCCTCGCTCGGGAAACGCGACTCCATGAGCACCTCGTAGCGGCGCATGTCGATGATCGCGTCGACGTGCTCGATGTCCACCGGGCACTGCTCCACGCAGCTACCACACGTCGTGCACGACCACAGCACGTCGGGGTCGATGGTCGTGGGCACCAGCGTCGCCACCTCGCCGTCGGTCGACCCCGAAAGCAGGCGATCCGCCGACGCGAACATGTTCTCGCGCAGTCCCATGATCAGCAACTTGGGGCTCAGCGGCTTACCGGTCGTCCACGCCGGGCACACCGACTGGCACCGCCCGCACTCGGTGCAGGTCGCGAAGTCCAACATCTGCTTCCACGTGAAGTTCTCCATGGTGCCCACGCCAAAGACCGTGTCCTCGGTGACGTGCTCCATGTCCATGTCGGGGGTCTTGTCGAGGCCCCCGAGCGCGCGCGGGCGCCGCGAGAAGGCGACGTTGAGCGGCGCGAAGAAGATGTGCAGGTGCTTGGAGTAGGAGACGAACACGAGGAAGCCCGCGATCACCGCGATGTTGGCCAGCAGGAACGTCGCCTCGAGGACGCTGTTCACGCCGGTGCCCAAGGGTCGTAGCCACACCGCCACCACGTGGCTGGCGAAGGCCCACTTCGACTGTCCGTAGGGGAAGTGACCGGTGTCGATCTGGGCCGCCCGGTAGAGGATCAACGTGATGATGACCATCGCGATCATCGCGAGAGTGATCCAGGCCGCCTTCAGGTGGCTGCCGTAAAAGCGGCTGGCGCGCTCCTTACGCGCGGGGGCGTTGACGACGCGGATGATGCTGAAGACGACGAGCGCCACCAACACTGCGGTCGCGAAGAAGTCCTCGACGAAGGCCAGCCAGTTGCTCTGGCCGATCCAGGGAATGTGAAAGCTGCGCTGGAAGAGTGCGCCGTAGGCCTCGATGATGGTTGCGAGCAGCACGAAGAAGCCCCACATCGTGAAGAAGTGGGCGAGCCCCGGAATCGTCCAGCGAAGCAGCTTGCGCTGGCCCGCTACCTCGACGACCTCGGCCTCACTGACCCGGCGAAAGCCCGACCAGCGTCGCGGCGCGGGCTGGCCCGCGCGAATCACGCGGGAGAGCCAGTAGAAGCGCCGCCCGGCGATGGTGAAACACACCACCGAGATGACCAGTCCGAGAATGATCCGTGCTAGCACCGCCGCTCTCCCGTTCGCACCAGCGTTCCCTTCGTCCTACGTCAAGAAGTTCTGCGAGTACCGGCTCGCGGTCGGTCCCCGCTGACCTCGGTACTTCGAGCCGAGGCCAGCAGTGCCGTAGGGTCGATCGGCCGGCGTCGTCATCTCGAAGAAGCTGATCTGGCCGATCTTCATCCCCGGGTACAGCGTGATCGGCAAGTTGGCGACGTTGGAGAGCTCCAACGTGAGGTGCCCGTCCCACCCGGCGTCCACGAACCCGGCCGTGGAGTGGATGAGCAGGCCGAGCCGGCCCAGCGAACTCTTCCCCTCGAGGCGAGCGACGAGGTCGGCCGGCAGCGCCACGCGTTCGATGGTCGAGCCGAGCAGGAACTCGCCCGGGTGGAGAATCATCGGGTCGTCCGGCCCTACGTCAATCAGCTCGGTGAGGTCCTCTTGCGCCTCGCGCACGTCGATCACGCGCTGGGAGTGGTTGCGAAAGACTCGGAACAGCTGGTCGACGTGGAGGTCGACCGACGAGGGTTGGACGCAGTCGTCGCCCAAGGGGTCGATGACGATCCGGCCCTGCGCGAGAGCCTCCTTGATGGAACGATCGGAGAGCACCATAACCCTGGCAACCATACCGCTCCGTAACCTGTGCCCTTCGATACCGTCCCTGCGGCGGCACCACCGAAAGTCCTCACGTTCGTCACGCACCGAGCGAGCGCCCGCACGTGGGGTACCATGGTGCCTTCGCGGGCGTAGTTCAGCGGCAGAACATCAGCTTCCCAAGCTGAGAACGCGGGTTCGATTCCCGTCGCCCGCTCCAGGGATTTTCGCATAAAACCCAATCATTGCAAGGGTTCTAGGCTAACCACCGTTGACCACGATGTACCGCAGTTGTCCCCTGTGAAGCGCCCGTTGACGCCCAAAGGATGTCCCTTGGCGCCCACGAAGCGCCCAGCGCGACACACTATTCCGCTCGCGTCGATGGCACTCGTGCCCGCCGGTTCGCTGAGTCCGATCGATGTAGGACGGCAATGCGCAATCACGCTCCCCTTCGACAAGCGGCCGAGTGACTTTCCGAGAGAGCGGCGAGCCACTTTGTGGGATTCATAGACGGGGTTGACCAATTGACCTAGGCACTTTCTGCTTTACTGTTGAGCATCCGGCTGCAAGGCTGGGCCTCGGTGGCCGACTCCAACTACTACGAGATTCTGGGTCTGCAACCCTCGGCGACAGTTGAAGAGATTCGTGCCGCCTACTTTGACCTCGTCAAACACGTGCACCCCGACGCCGGCGGCAATGAGGCTCTTTTTCGACAAGTGAACGTGGCCTACGAGACACTCAACGACCCTCTGCGACGTGAAGCCTACGACCGCAGTGGCTATGTCAATC
>JAJZYE010000115.1 GCA_021806055.1 Actinomycetes bacterium
AAATGTGGGCACGAGGCCCACGCCGATATCAACGCTGCTCGCAACATCCTCGGGGCCGGACTGGCCCTTCTGGTCGCGCAAGCGGCCTGAGAAGAAGCGGACGGCTTTTAGCCGTCCGAGATGTCACCGGCGAGGCAATCTTTACGCGATGGGGTCTGCCCCACACGCCGGCGGAGGGCGCGAGCGCACCGCTCGGGTGGCGCTTCAGCGGCAGGCAGACGCAGGTTGACGACATCGTGGCGACACTCGCCACGGCACGTGTCGTGACGCTGGTCGGGCCCTGCGGCGTTGGCAAGAGTCGTCTCGCCCACGAGGTCGCCCAGCGCCGTGCACGTCGGGGAGGAGTCAGCGTCGTCTCGTTGCAGTTCGACTACGCGAACAACGTCACGTCGATGATGCGCCAGGTCGAACGTGTCGTCCCACCCCTCTGGTCGATGTCGCACGTGGACGAAGGAGGTGGGGCGACGGGCTCGCTTCGCGGCCTGCTGATTCTTGACGGGTGTGATTTCGTGCGCGAGGGTGGGGTTGAGTGCGTTGGCGCACTGCTCGCCCGGTGGCCGGGCGTGGCACTCGTGGTTACGGCGTCGCGCGCTCTCGGCGCCGAGGGTGAGTGTGTGTTCCCGGTCGGTCCACTCGCGACGACGCGCGTGGGCGGACGCTCCGACACCGCGTGGAGCGAGGCTGGACAGGTCCTCGCCGCCATGGCCCGGTCTTTCGCGACGGACGTCACGGTGGAGGGTCTCGATGATGCGCCGGGCGTCAGTCGGATCAGCCGGTTCGTCGGCGGTGTGCCGCTGGCCCTGCGGGTGGTCGCCCCGTCCCTCGCGCAACGCGGCCCCGTCGCTGTACTGAACGACCTGATGGCCTGGTATCAACACGCTGAAGGCGTCCACGTCCCGCGCGGTCGTGGACTGACGGTGCAGGATCATATCCGGCTCACCGTGACGTGGTGTCTCGCACAGCTGTGTTCACACGATCGCACCGTGCTCGAGGCCCTCGCGGTCTTCCCGGGTGGCTGTGACGTAGAACCTCTCGTGAGGGTCCTGAGGGACCGTGGCGCGCGCGAGGCGGACGTGATCGACGCCCTGGCGCACCTGTGCGTGCAGGGTCTGGTCAATCTGCGCCCAAGCAACGGAGGGGCGCGTTTCTTCCTGTGTGATGCCATTCGACACTGTGTTCGTGCCAGCACGAGCGATCAGGACGTTGCGCGACAATTTGAGCAGCGCAAGCTCGAGTGGTGCCGCGAGTTCGTGGCGGGGGCGCACGACGCGCTGATCACGGGAACGGACATGAGGGAGTGGCTGGAGAGGATTCAGCACGAGCAGAGGAACCTGCAGTCATCCCTGGAGTTCGCCCAGCACGAGGGTGACGTCGTGGCCGGCGCGCACCTGGCGTGTGACCTGTGGCGCTTCTGGGAGCTCACGGGCCAGCTACACGAGGGGCGCTCGTGGCTGGAGACGTTCCTGTCCGTGGACGAGGTGAAGGGTTCTCTGCGCGTCCACCTCCTCGACGGCGTCGGAATGCTGGCGTGGCGTCAGGACGACAGTGACGCAGCCCAGCGCGCTCTACGTCACGCGAGTGCGCTGGCCAGGGCGGACCATGACGAGGTCACCGAGGCCCGTCTACGCAATCACCTGGGGCTCGTGGCACTCTTTTCACGCCAGCTCGGTGAGGCTCGCACTCTCTTCGAGGAGAGCATGAGCTCGTTCGAGGCGCTGGGCGTATCCGCAGAGGTGCCGTTGGTTGCCGCCAACTTGGCGCTGGTGGAGATTGAAGAAGGTGCGTTCGACGAGGCGTGCCGACTGCTCGACCTCTCAGCGGCGTTCGAGTACGCCACGGGCGACCGTCATGGGTGGGCCGTCAGCCTCCTTCACCGCTCGATCGCGATGTTCTACGTGGGTGACAGTGCAGCCGCGGTCGATCACGCCCGAGCGGCTGCCGCGGCATTCCTCGAGCTGGGGGACGAGCGGAATCTGGCGTTCTCGGTCTTCGTCATGGCCGCGACCCAGGTGACGAGTCAACCGGCCCTCGCCGTTGAGCTCGCGAGTTTCGCGTCGGCCACACTCAGTCGCCTGGGAGTGGCGGTGCCCGCGGGGTGGAGCGAGCGCATTGACCTCGCCCTCGCTCCCGCGCACGCGGCCTTGGGCGCGTCAGCCCCGGAGTCGTATCGCCGTGGTGCGCGTCGCGACCCGTACTCCCTTGTGGAGGAGTTCGCTACGACGCGCAGTGACGACGAGACCGAGACGGACGGGTGGTCTGTTCAGATGCTCGGCACGTTCCGCGTGCGTCGTGGGGGGACGCCCGTCGACATGGCGCCTCAGGTGGCGTGTCTCGTAAAGCTCGTCGCCCTTCGGGATCGTCCCGTCCACGTCGAAGAGATCATCGAGCAGTTGTGGCCCGGGACGAGCCCGGCGAGGGGACGACGGCGCCTACGCAACGTGCAGAGTCGCCTTCATCGGTCGGCCGGCCCGGTAGTGGAACGTCATCATGAGACCTTGTCGCTCGCACGCGACGTGCGCGTCGACGTACGAGAATTCCACAGTGCTGCTGAACGGGCCCTCGTCGCGCTGCGCGAGCACAAGGACCCCGTTGGCGCAGTGGCTCTGGCGCGTCAAGCGCTGGATCTGTACACCGGTGAACTCCTGCCCGGCGACCTGTACGAGTCGTACACCTTGGTTCGGCGCGACCAAGTTCGGCGGTGTTGGCTCCGGGTCCTCACGGAGGCCGCGACCGCCGCCCGCGAGTGCGGGAGAGTGGAGGAGGCGGAGACCTACCTGCGAACCGCGCTCGACGCCGACGACTGCGATGAAGCGCGGTACCTCGCTCTCGCCGAGTTCCTTCTTTCGACGGGTCGCTTCGCCCAGGCTCGCGAGGTTGCCCTGCGGGCGAGTCGTATGTGCGCTGATCTGGGCGTCTCCCCGTCGAGGGCGATCCTCGACGTGCTCGAGCGTACCCGGCGCCGCCCGGCGACTCCGTAGGACCGCGGAGACGTTTCTCGGAGATCGTCTTTCGCGACCGATCCTACGGATGCGCTACGGATGCGCTCGCCGCCGATACTCAGTGTCGGACGGCACGGGCACGCGCGCCGTTGTGACGTCCTCAGGATACGGGGAGGTGGATCCATGACAGTTCTCAGGGCAGTGGCGTTACGGTGGCGCACGATGTCCCGGTCGGGCCATTCGGTGGCGACGTCCGTGGCGGTGGGAGTAGCGCTCGTGGTGGGAGTCACGGCGTTCCCCGTCGCCTCGGCCACGGCATCGTCGGCCACGTTGTTCGTGAGCTCAGCCGGGCAGTCCGCGGCAGCGGACACCTCGTGCACGACCACGGCGTACGGCCAGATCATGGAAGCGGTGAGCGCTGCGTCATCGGGTTCCACGGTGATCGTATGCCCCGGGACGTACCAGGGTGAGGTGACTGTCCCGTCAGCGCTCACGTTGCTCGGCGTGAACGCGACGATCCAAGCAGACGGGGCGAACAATGGAATCGTGATTCCGACCTCCGGCGTTACCGTGGAGGGATTCACGGTGGAGGGAGCTGTCGGTGAGGGGATTCTGGTCGTGGGAAAGCCCGGTCAGCCCGTGACGAACGTCACGGTGACGGGCAACGTCGTGAAGGGTAACGATCTAGGGAACCCGACGGGTGCCACCATCACGACGTCGCCGTACCGGGAGTGCAACGCCTCCGGACCGGTGCCCGGTGACTGTGGCGAGGGAATCCATCTCATGGTGGTCGCGGACTCGACCGTCTCCAATAACCTCGTCGAGGGAAACTCCGGTGGCATCCTGATCACCGATGAGTTTGGTCCGTCCGATCACAACAAGGTCGTGGACAACGTCGTTCGCGACAACGAGCTCGACTGCGGCATCACGCTCCCCAGCCACTCCACGACGGCCTTCGTGGACGGGCGGGTGGTCCCCTCCGCGGGTGGGGTCTTCGACAACCTGGTGGCGGGCAACACTCTGGTGGGTAACGGTGTGCTCGGCCAAGGGGCGGGCGTCTCGCTGGCCGCCGCGGCACCTGGTGGCGCCGTCTACGACAATGTCGTGCGCGGCAACATCATTGAGGGAAGCGGCATGTCGGGCGTGACCGTTCGTCAGCACGCGGCGAACCAGTATCTCGACGGAAATGTGATCGTGAACAACGTCATTGGCGTCAATAACCTCGTGGGTGACCCGGACGTACAACCCGTGGATCAGTCCACAACGGGAATACTTGTCGGTACGGTCGCGCCGCTCAAGATAAAGATTCTGCGGAATCAGATTGTCGGAGATTCGTACGGGATATGGACGTCGGCACTCGTTCGAGTGATCGGCGAGTCGACGAATGAATTTCAAGCCGTTGGTGTCGCTCACCAGGGGGCACACCTGTGACATTGTCACGAGTGGCGGTTGACGGCCTCGGCGGGGGGCGTCGAGGGGTCGAACGTGACGTTGTGCTGGGGCGGCTGTTCGTGGCGGGTCGGGAGGTGAGAAGATGTCGAGCGAGACGCGAGAATTGCGCGAACCCACGGTAGGGACAACGGGGAACGACTTCGCGATCGTCCCCATCTCTGGTGTGGTGATCGCGGGTGCGTACGTCGTGGCTCTGGTGGTGGCGCTACTCACCAACACGCAGTGGGCAGTTGACTTCTTTCACGTTGTCTCGGGGGCGCTGTGGACTGGCATCGACCTCTTCGTGGGCTTCGTCATCGGTCCCATCATCGGCCGTCT
>JAJZYE010000116.1 GCA_021806055.1 Actinomycetes bacterium
CATCGCGGGTGATGGGTGCCTCGAGGAGGGCATCAGCCACGAGTCGGCGTCACTGGCCGGCTCGCTCGGTCTCGACCGGCTCACGGTGTTTTACGACAACAACCACATCACGATCGACGGTCCGACCGAGCTGGCACTGCACGACAACCCCGCCGAGCGCTTCGCCGCGTACGGGTGGCACGTGATCGACCTCGGCGAGTCGGCCAATGACCTCGACGCCCTCGAGGCGGCCGCGCGCTCGGCGATCGCCGAGGTGGAACGCCCCACCCTCGTCATCGTGCGATCGCACATCGGGTTCCCCTCCTCGATCATGATGGATCGCCGTGAGGCGCACGGCACGCCCTTCTCGCCCGAGGCGATCAGCGCGGTCAAGGCGACCCTCGGCGTCGTGGACGAGCCCTTCCACTTCGACCCCGAGCTTCCCGGACGCCTGCTCGAGTCGCTCAGCGCACGGCGGGCGGAGCGGCGGGCCTGGGAGAAGCGGGTCGACGAGTCGGGTAGCCGTGGTGAGGGGCTCCTCGCGCAGTTGCGCACCAACGGCGCGGCCGTCACCGGGGCGCCGGCCCCGCGTTACGAGGGGGGCGCGGTCGCGACCCGCAAGGCGATGCAGCGGGCGATGGACACCCTCGCCCCACGGACCGCGGGCTTGACCGCGGGGTCAGCGGATCTCACGGACAACACGGGCGTCGTGCTCGACTCGCCGCCCCAGGGCCGGGCCAACCCCGGTGGGCGCCAGATCCACTACGGCATTCGCGAGCACGCGATGGGCGCCATCATGGTGGGTCAGGCCCACCACGGTGGGGTGCGACCGGTGGGTTCCACGTTCTTCGTGTTCAGCGACTACGCCCGGCCGGCGATCCGCCTGGCCGCCCTGAGCCACGCGGGCGTGCTGTTCGTCTTCACGCACGACTCCGTGGGCGTGGGCGAGGACGGACCCACCCACCAGCCGATCGAACACCTGATGGCGTTGCGCGCCATGCCCAACCTGCACGTCGTGCGCCCGAGCGACGCCAACGAGACACTTGATGTCGTGGATCGCCTCTTCAGCGACCCGGCTCCCCCACCGACCGCGCTGGTCCTGTCGCGCCAGGACGTCCCGGTGCTCGACGGCGCCGACGCGGAGGCCTCACGGCGCGACGCCCACCGGGGTGGGTACGTCGTGCGCGAGCGTGATGACGCCCGCTTCACCCTGGTGGGCACGGGGTCGGAGTTGACCCACTGCCTGCACGCCGCCGACGAGCTGGCCGAGCGGGGCGTGGCGACGCGCGTCGTCGCCCTGCCCTGCTGGGCGTGCTTCGACGCCCAGCCTGCCGCCTACCGGGCGGGAGTGCTGCGCCGCTCCATCCCCTCGGTATCCCTCGAGGCCGGAGCGACGCTCGGCTGGTCGCGCTACGTGGACGAGTCCTTCGGCATCGACTCCTTCGGGATGTCGGCGCCTGGCTCGTACGTGCTCGCTCACTTCAACATCTCACCGTCCATCCTCGTATCCCACGTGGAGTCGGTACTGGAGGCCCACGAATGACCCGACTGCACGATCTGTACGACCAGCACGGCCAGAGCCCGTGGATTGACAACATACGCCGGGACTGGCTCGACGACGGCACGCTGGCGGACCTCGTGGCCCAAGGCGTGCGCGGCGTCACGTCCAACCCCTCGATCTTCGCGAAGTCGCTGGCCTCCTCGCACGCCTACGACGCCGCAATCGCGGCCCTCGACACGCGCGACCCGGAGGCGGTCTTCGAATCCCTCGCGGTGGCCGACGTGCGCGACGCCTGTGACGTTCTCGCGGCGGTGCATCACGCGTCGCGCGACGACGTCGCGGTCGGACGGCGACGCTACGCCGACGGCTTCGTCTCCCTCGAGGTCTCGCCGCGACTCGCCCGTGACACCGCCGCCACCATTGCCGCGGCCCGTCGCCTAGCCAGCGAGGTCGATCGACCCAACGTGATGATTAAGATTCCGGCCACTCGCGAGGGACTGCCCGCGATCACCGAGGTGCTGGGCCAGGGCATCAACGTGAACGTGACGCTCATCTTCTCCACCTCGCGTTACGGCGAGGTTCTCGATGCGTGGCGCGACGGGCTGTCACTGGCCGCGAGCCGCGGGCACGACCTCGCCGGCCTGGCCAGCGTGGCGTCGTTCTTCGTCTCTCGCCTGGACGTCGCCATCGACGCTCTGCTGGCCGAGGGTGACCCCCGACGCGGAACGAACGCCGTGGCCCAGACGGCCGCCGCCTACCAGATCTTCCAGGCCCGTCGTGCCGCGCCGGACATCACCGCCCTCCTGGCGCGCGGCGCCCAGATCCAGCGCCCGCTGTGGGCGTCCACGTCGACCAAGAATCCCCACTACGACGATCTGCTCTACGTCAACGATCTGGTGGCGGACGAGACGGTGAACACCATGCCCGACGCCACGCTGCACGCGGCCCTCGAGCGCCTCGATCCGACGCGGTCCGTGCTCGGCGATCCCGAGACGATGGCGCGCGTAGCGCACCGACTCGACGAGCTGGTCTCGGACGTTGACCTGGGCGCGGTCACCGTGCGTCTGGAGGACGAGGGTGTGACCGCCTTCGCCGATGCCTACGACGCCCTCCTCGCCACCATCGAAGCGAAGCTCCCCTCTTCCACCGCTCGCGATGGCGGGTCGGTCTAGGTGCGCCAATGACGACACTCGGCGCCGACGCGTTCGACGACCTGTGCCGGGCCGACGCCGACGAGGTCACGGCGGCCGCGGTCGTGCGCGCTCGCGCGCTCTTCGGCTCGGTGATCACCTACTCACCCAAGGTGTTCATCCCCCTCACCACACTGTGCCGCGACCGGTGCGGCTACTGCACGTTCGCCCAGCCGCCGGCTCGGCGCCGCGACCCCTACCTGGCGCTGGACCAAGTGATGGACATCGTGCGCGCCGGCGAGGCCGCGGGATGCACCGAGGCGCTGTTCACCCTCGGCGAGCGACCCGAACTGCGCTACGACGACGCGGCCCGGTGGCTCGCCGCCCGCGGCTACCGGTCCACGGTGGACTACGTGGCGAACGCCACCCAGATGGTGCTCGAGTCGACGAGCCTGCTCCCGCACGCCAACGCCGGAGCGCTCTACCCGCACGAGCTCGCACAGCTGCGCACCAGCACCGCATCCCAGGGCATGATGCTCGAGAGCGTGGCGGTCCTCGCCGCGCATCGCCTCGCCCCCGACAAGGCCGTGGCCCGGCGCCTCGCGACGCTGCACGCCGCCGGCGACTTGGCGATCCCCTTCACCACGGGTCTGCTCGTGGGAATCGGCGAGTCGCGCCGCCACCGCCTCGACGCACTCGCCGCCATCGCGGCCGCGCACGCACGCTTCGGCCACGTCCACGAGGTGATCATCCAGAACTTTTGTCCCAAGCCCGGCACCGCCATGGCCCACGCGAGTCCCCCCCGCGACGAGGAGTACCGCTGGACGATCGCCGTCGCACGCCTGCTGCTCGCCGATGACGTCCACCTGCAGGCGCCGCCGAACCTCAGTGACGACCCGACTCGCCTCCTCGACGCGGGCATCGACGACTTTGGTGGGATCTCGCCCGTCACGGTCGACCACGTGAACCCCGAGCGACCCTGGCCCGCCGTGAGCGCCCTCGAGGCCCACTGCGCCACGCGCGACCTGCACCTGGTCGCGCGCTTGCCCGTGCACCCCGAGTGGATCCGCCGGTCCGCCACGTTCCTGGACGATCGGGTGCGGCCGGCGGTCCTGCGCCTCAGCGACGCTCACGGCCTGCGCCGCCCCGATGACTGGAGCCCCGGCAACGGGGTGGATCCCCCGATCGCGACGACCGGACGGGTGCGCACGAGCGAGGTGCGTGCGCTGCTGGCGCGGTACTCGCCCGGCTACTCCCTCGACCGTCGCGAGTTGACGTGGCTGTTCGACGCCCGCGGCGGCGACCTCGCGGCCCTGACGGAGGTGGCCGACGACGTCCGTCGCACTCGGGTGGGCGATGACGTGACGTTCGTCGTCAACCGCAACATCAACTACACCAACGTGTGCACGTTCAAGTGCCGCTTCTGCGCCTTCTCCAAGGGTCCACTCTCGCTCAACCTTCGCGGTGATCCGTATCGACTCTCGCTCGAGGACATCAGCGCGCGGGTGCGCGAGGCCGAGGAGCGGGGCGCGACGGAGGTGTGTCTGCAGGGCGGGATCCACCCCGACTTCGACGGCGAGTACTACATCGACGTCGTGGCGGCCGTGCGCGCCGGATCACCGACCATTCACGTCCACGCCTTCAGCGCGCTCGAGGTGTTCGAGGGTGCCCGCCGCAGCGGGGAGGATCTCGTCACCTACCTGACGCGACTGCACCGGGCGGGACTACGCACGCTGCCCGGTACCGCCGCCGAGATCCTCGACGATGACGTGCGCCAGGTTCTGTGTCCGGACAAGATCTCCTCGGATCAGTGGCTGGAGGTGCACCGGGCGGCGCACTCGATCGGACTGCGCTCGAATGTGACCATCATGTTCGGGGCCGTCGAGAGTCCCCAGGAGTGGATCACCCACCTCCTGCGCACCCGGGAACTTCAGAGCGAGACGGGCGGCTTCACGGAGTTCGTGCCACTCCCGTTCGTGCACATGGCCACTCCCCTGTACCTCACGGGCCGCGCCCGGCGAGGGCCGACGTTCCGTGAGACGCTGCTCATGCACGCGGTGGCCCGCCTGCACTACGCGACCCTGATC
>JAJZYE010000117.1 GCA_021806055.1 Actinomycetes bacterium
CAAGGAGGAGATCGACCGCATGGTGCGCGACGCCGAGGCTCACGCCGAGGAGGACCGCCGCCGCCGCGACGAGGCGGAGGTGCGCAACAACGCGGACGGCCTGGTCTACCAGACCGAGAAGCTCCTAAAGGATCAGGCGGAGTCGTTCCAGGGCAGCGAGCGCGACGACGTGCAGAACGCCCTCACCGCGCTCAAGGAGGCGCTCGGTGGCACCGATCTCGAGGCCATCAAGTCCGCCACGGAGAAGCTGCTCACCGCCAGTCAGGGCTTCAGTCAGCGTCTCTACGAGGAGGCCGCCAAGTCCCACGCCGAGGGGGCGCCGAGCACGCCGAGCGCCAACGACGAGGACATCGTCGACGCCGAGATCGTGGATGAGCCGTGAGCGACGACATCAGCGACTACGACGACGAGACCGCACTGATACGTGACGTCGGGGACGAGGTGGCCGCGGCGGACACACCCGAGGAGAACGCGTCCGAGGAGGGCGCGCCGGTCGAGGTCGACCCGTTGCTGGTCGCGTTGCGCCAGCGCGACGAGTACCTCGAGGCGCTCCAGCGGCTGCAGGCGGACTTCGAGAACTACCGCAAGCGCGTGGCGCGCACCTCCGAGGAGGTGGCCGCGCGCGTGGCCGGGGACCTCGTGGTCAAGCTTCTGACGGTGCTGGACGCCTTCGACCTCGCCCGGGCGCACTTCGCCGTCAGCGAGTCCGACGAGGCCCTGGCCCTGACCCAGACGCGGGGGCTGCTGCTCGACACGCTCTCCAAGGAGGGGCTGGAGCGCATCGACGAGGTCGGCGGGTCGTTCGATCCCCAGGTGCACGACGCCGTGGCGCACGAGCCCGGTGACACCGAGCACCCGATGGTCGACGAGGTCCTGCGCGCGGGCTACCGCTGGAAGGGGGCCGTGGTGCGGCCCGCGATGGTGAGAGTGAAGGGCTAGATGGCCGAACGCGAGTGGTTCGAGAAGGACTACTACAAGGTCCTGGGCGTGGCGGCCAACGCCACCGACAAGGAGATCACACGCGCCTACCGCAAGCTCGCCAAGCAGCTGCACCCCGACACCAATCCCGGGTCGGAGGAGAAGTTCAAGGACGTCTCGGTGGCCTACGACGTGCTGGGTGACGCCGAGAAGCGCAAGGAGTACGACGAGGTGCGCCGGCTGGGACCGGCCGCGGCGGGCTTCGGCTCGCCCGCCGGCGCTGGTGGCGTGCGCTTCACCAACGCCGACTTCGGGGACCTCGGTGACCTGTTCAGCGGTTTGTTCGGCGCCCGGCGCCCGCGCGCCCAGCGCGGCGCGGACCTGGAGACCTCCCTGCACCTGAGCTTCGCTGACGCGGTGCGTGGGGTCACGACCACCGTCTCGCTGCCCAGTAACGAGGCGTGCCACACCTGCGGCGGGCGTGGCGCGGCGCCGGGCAGTGGCTTCGTGACTTGCGAGACCTGCGGCGGGCGCGGCGTGCTCAACGACGACCAGGGCCCCTTCGCCATGTCGAGCGTCTGTCCCACGTGCCAGGGCCGCGGCGGGCGGATCGTGACGCCGTGCCCGACCTGCCAGGGCACCGGCCGCGAGCCGTCCTCGCGGCGCGTGAACGTGCGCGTGCCCGCGGGCGTGATCGACGGCCAGCGGATCCGCCTGAAGGGCAAGGGGGCAACGGGGGTGCAGGGTGGGCCGCCGGGCGACCTCTTCGTGGACGTGCACGTGGCGCCCGACCCGCGTTTCGCCCAGCGCGGTCGCCACCTCACGACCACCGTCTCGATACCGGTCACCGCCGCCATGCTCGGCACCACCGTCGAGGTGGCGACCCTCGACGGGCCGGTGACCCTGAAGGTCCCGGCCGGGACGCAGGGCGGCACGACGATGCGCGTGCGCGGTCGGGGCGTGCCCGCGGCCGGCAAGCACGCCGCCGGCGACCTGCTGGTCACCGTGGAGGTGGCCGTGCCCAGGAAGCTGACCAAGGAGCAGCACGCGCTGGCCGAGCGTCTGGCCCACGCGCTGGGCGAGGACGCGTCGTGATGGAACGCCCGTCGAGCGACCACGCCCTCTACGTCATCTCGGTGTTCGCCGAGCTCGCCGGGGTGCACCCCCAGACGCTGCGCAACTACGAGCGCAGCGGGCTGTTGAACCCGGCGCGCACCCGGGGCGGCTCGCGTCGCTTCTCCGACGCCGACCTCGCCGCGCTGCGCCGGATCCAAGAGCTCACCAACGACGGCGTCAACCTGGAAGGAGTGAAGCGCATCATGGCTCTCGAGAACGAGTTGGCCGCCACGCGCGCGCTGGTGGACCAGATGCGCGCCGAGGCGCGCAGTCACGTGGAGGCCACCCACCGCCAGTACCGCCGGGACCTGGTGCCGGTGCGCAACGCCCTGGCGCTCTTCGTGGACGCGACGCGGCGAGGTGCGCGATGACCCTCGACCCCCAACGCTGGACCGTCAAGACCCGCGAGGCCTTCCAGGCCGCGACCACGCAGGCCGCCGCAGCGGGCAACCCCTACGTCACACCCGCGCACCTGCTGCTGGCCCTGCTGAACCAGCCCGATGGCGTGGCGCGGCCGCTGCTCAGCGCGGCGTCGCTCGACCCGGTGGCCATCGCCGCGTCCCTGAACGAGAGGGTGGCCAACGAGCCGCGCGCCGTGGGCGGCAGCCAGCCGGGCCTCTCCGCCGAGGCGCGCCGCGGGCTCGAGGATGCCGACGAGCTGCGCGCCGACCTGGGAGACGAGTACCTCTCGGTCGACCACGTCCTCGTGGCCTGGGCGAGCCTGCTCGGCACGACGCGCGAGACGCTGCTCCAGGCGCTGCGCTCGATCCGCGGTTCCGCGCGGATCACCTCGGAGAACCCCGAGGAGACCTTCCAGAGTCTCGAGAAGTACGGCCGCGACCTCACCGCGCTGGCTCGCGCCGGCACGCTCGACCCGGTGATCGGGCGCGACGACGAGATCCGTCGGGTGATCCAGGTCCTCTCGCGGCGCACCAAGAACAACCCGGTGCTGATCGGTGAGCCCGGCGTGGGCAAGACCGCGATCGTCGAGGGGCTGGCCCAGCGCATCGTCGAGGGCGACGTGCCCGAGTCCCTGCGCGACCGGCGCCTCATCGCCCTGGACCTGGCGGCGATGGTGGCCGGGGCCAAGTACCGCGGCGAGTTCGAGGAGCGCCTGAAGGCGGTGTTGAAGGAGATCGAGGACGCGCACGGCGACGTGATCACCTTCGTCGACGAGTTGCACACCATCGTGGGCGCCGGCGCCAGCGAGGGCGCGATGGACGCGAGCAACATGATCAAGCCGCTGCTGGCGCGCGGGGAGCTGCGCCTGATCGGCGCCACCACGCTCGACGAGTACCGCCAGTACGTCGAGAAGGACGCCGCGCTCGAGCGGCGCTTCGCGCAAGTCTTCGTCGGCGAGCCGTCCCTGGAGGACACGGTCGCGATCCTGCGCGGGCTCAAGGAGCGCTACGAGGTCCACCACGGCGTGCGCATCCAGGACGCCGCGCTGGTCGCCGCGGCCACCCTGTCCCAGCGCTACGTGCCCAACCGCTTCCTGCCCGACAAGGCCATCGACCTGATCGACGAGTCCGCGTCGCGGCTGCGCATCGAGATCGACTCGATGCCCACCGAGCTCGACGTCGTGATCCGCCGGATCCGCCAGCTCGAGATCGAGCGGGTGGCGCTGGCCCAGGAGAGCGACGAGGGGTCGCGCGAGCGCCTGGCGCGCCTCGACGCGGATCTGGCCGAGCAGCGCGAGAACGCCGACGCGATGAGCGCGCGCTGGCAGGCCGAGAAGCAGGCCATCACCAAGATCCAGAACGCCAAGCAGGAGCTCGAGGACAAGCGCGGCGAGGCCGAGCGCCTGGAGCGCCAGGGTGACCTCAACGGGGCCGCCGCGCTGCGCTACGGCACCATCCCCGAGGTCGAGCGAGCGATCGCGACGGCCACCGACGAGCTGGCCGCGCTGCAGGCGAACGGGGCTTTTCTGAAGGAGGAGGTCGACGCCGAGGACGTCGCCGAGGTGATCAGCCGCTGGACCGGCATCCCGGTGTCCAAGCTGCTCGAGGGCGAGGTCGACAAGCTGGTGCGCATGGAGCAGTTGCTCCACTCGCGCGTCGTCGGCCAGGATCAGGCGGTGCACGCGGTCGCCAACGCGATCCGCCGCTCGCGCGCCGGGCTGTCCGATCCCCACCGGCCCATCGGGTCCTTCCTGTTCCTCGGCCCGACGGGCGTGGGCAAGACCGAGCTGGCCCGGGCGCTGGCCGAGTTCCTCTTCGACGACGAGCGCGCCATGGTGCGCCTGGACATGAGTGAGTACATGGAGAAGTTCTCGGTGAGCCGGCTCATCGGGGCGCCCCCGGGCTACGTCGGCTACGAGGAGGGTGGCCAGCTGACCGAGACGGTGCGCCGCCGCCCCTACGCCGTGGTCCTGCTCGACGAGATCGAGAAGGCCCACCCCGACGTTTTCAACGTCCTGCTCCAGCTGCTCGACGACGGTCGGCTCACCGACGGCCAGGGTCGCACGGTGGACTTCACCAACGTGGTGCTGATCATGACCAGCAATCTGGCCGGCGACCCCCTGGAGTTCTTCCGCCCGGAGTTCGTGAACCGCATCGACGACATCATCCGCTTTCGCCCCCTGGACGAGGCGGACCTCTCGGTCAT
>JAJZYE010000118.1 GCA_021806055.1 Actinomycetes bacterium
CGCTCGGGGACTCGACACCGATCTGGGTGATGGCCGAGGTGCCGTCGGTGGTGTACCGGATACCCGAGTACGCGGCGATGGGGATCACGGGCGTCTCGATTGGCAGCAACGATCTGACCCAGCTGATGCTGGGTGTGGACCGCGACTCCCAGGTGTGCGCCGAACTCTTCGACGAGTCCGACGACGCCGTGCTCGACGCCATCGGCCACATCGTGAGTGAGTGCCACCGCGCGGGGATCACGTCGTCGCTGTGCGGCCAGGCGCCGTCGAACCATCCGGACTTCGCCGAGCATCTCGTGCGCGACGGGATTACGTCGATCTCGGTAAACCCCGACGCGCTGGACGCCGCCCGACGCTCGGTGGCGCGCGCGGAGTGGCGGGTACTGCTCGAGTCCGCGGATCCAGTGCACCGGGTCCCGGTGGGCTAGTCGCGAGCGGTCCGACCGTCGCGGTCGGTGGCGAGGTGACGGTCGCCCAGACGGCTCGCGTAGGGTTGGCGACGTCATGACCGCGTCCCCCTTCGCCTACTTCGTGCGACTCGACGAGACGCACTTCCGACCGACGCCGTACACCGGGGGAGCGTGGTCGGTCCACGAACAGCACATCAGCCCGATGGCGGGACTGGTGGTGCACGCCATCGAGCGTGCCGCGCGTGACGAGTCGATGGTGGTGAGTCGGATCGGCATCGACATCTTGGGGGTCCTGCCTATCGAGGACGTCGAGGTGACGGTGTCGACGGTCCGTCCGGGGCGCACCATTGAGCTCGTGGAGGTCGTGGTGAGCAGTGCCGGTCGACCGGCGGTGCGCGCTCGCGTCTGGCGTCTGGCGCGCTACGACACGTCGTCGGTCGCCGGTGGGGCGCCCGAGCCGATGCCCGACCCGCACTCCGCGGCGCCGTGGTCGCTCACGTCACTGTGGCCCGGTGGGTACATCACCTCCCTCGAGGCGCGGCCCTTGGGCCAGATGGTTCCCGGACGCGGGCGAGCCTGGCTCACCACCGGGGCCGCACTCGTCGCCGACGAGTCGGCGAGCGATCTCGCGCGCTTCGTCGCGTTGGTGGACACCGCCAACGGGATCGCCGTGCGCGAGGACCCCGCGCGGTGGCTCTACGCCAACGTCGACTTGACGATCCACCTCTATCGCAGCCCGCGGGGACGCTGGGTTGGACTTGATTCCACGGTGATCTTCGGCGCGCGTGGTCAGGGGCTGACGTCGGCGGTGCTGTACGACGAGCACGGCGCAGTGGGGCGGGCTGAGCAGTTGCTGACGGTGCGCCCGCGCGATCCGCGGCGCTAGCGGCGTAGGGGCTGCCAGGTGAAGCTCCACAGCGCCACGACGAACGACGCGACGCCCCACACCCCGAGCACGACGAAGGACCGGCCTTCGAATCCCGTGCCGCTGTGCGCGGCGAGCGCGCTCTGCATCGACTGGGCCAGGGGCTCGAGCGGGAGGTAGTTGGAGAAGGTCACGAGCCACTTGGGCATGAGGTCCGGCGGCAGGAAGACGCCGCTGGTGAAGCTCAAGGTGATGGTGACGAACGGACCCACCGACGAGGCCATCTCCGGCGTGGTGATGACCCGGGTGATCGCCAAGGCGATCGCGGTGAAGCCGAAGACACCGAGGAGGGTGTAGCACAGCATCGCGAACAGGGCGATGACGCGCAGGTGCAGCCCGTACACGAGTGACGCGGTCGCCATCATCACGGCCACGAGCGCGAGGGAGATCAGCACGTTGAACACGATCTGGCCCGCGAGGTAGGTGCCCGGCGGCATCGGCGACGCACGAAAGCGCTTGAGCCACCCGGCCTCACGCGCACCCACCACGGCTGTCATGACTCCCGTGAAGGTACCGAGCATCAGCCCGTAGGCGGTGAGCCCCCCCGCGTAGAACGCGATGGCGCTGATGTGGTAGCCGGCGGCGGCGGCGATCTGTCCCTGATGGGCGAAGACCCAGCTGAGGATCACGAGGAGGCCGACCGGCATGACGAGACCGAGCAGGACCGTCCGTGCGCTGCGCACGTAGGCCTGGAGGTTGTAGCGTGCCTGGGCGCCGGTCAGGCGTAGGAATCTCACGATTCACTCCCGGTGGCGCCGAGGAACACGTCGTTGAGCGTGGGGCGCACGACTTCGAGCTGCTCCAGTGTGACGCCGTTCGCCTGCGACCAGGTCAGGAGGCGCAGCAGCACCTCGGGAACTCGCTCGGTGAGCAGGGCTACAGCCATGGCCTCGCGCGCGACGAAGGTCGCGCTCGTGATCGTGCCCAGCGTCGCGACGTCCAGGTTGGGCGGCAGCACGAAGCGAATCGTTGTCGCGCCGAGGGCACTGATCAGCGTCGTCGACGTGCCCTCGGCGACGACGCGCCCCTTGGCCATGATCGCGAGCCGGTCGCAGAGCCGCTCGGCTTCTTCCATGTAGTGCGTCGTCAGGACGATGGAGGTGCCGGCGTCGCGAAGTCCCTCAATCACCGACCAGAAGTCGCTACGAGCCACCGGATCGAAGCCGGTGGTCGGCTCATCGAGGAAGAGCAGGTCCGGCTGGCCAATGATTCCCAGTGCCACGTCGACGCGTCTCTTCTGGCCGCCGGACAGGCGACCCACTCGCTCTCGGGCCTTGTCGGCTAAGCCCACCATGGCTAGGGTCTCGTCGACGTCTCTCGGGTGGGTGAAGAAACTTGCGAACAGTCGCACGGTCTCGGTGACGGTGTGCACCGGGTCGAAGTCGGACTCCTGGAGGACGAGGCCGATGCGGTCACGCCAGTCACGGTGGGCGCTGTGAGGATCGATACCGAGTACCCGGACCGACCCCCGGTCCGCACACTGGAATCCCTCCAGGATCTCCAGGGTGGTCGTCTTGCCGGCGCCGTTTTCCCCTAAGAGCCCGAAGATCTCTCCTTGGCGCACGACGAAACTCACGTCGTCCACGGCGGTCAGTCGTCCGAAGCGCTTGGTGAGGCCCTCGACCTCAATCACGTCGGTCACGGCCGCACGCGCCTCACGTTCGGTCGGTCCCGGATCGTCGCGGTCCCAGTGAACGGGGTCACTCTCTCGTGCACACCTCACCTCCGGCGGGTGCCCACCACTCTCGTCGCCCGCTTTCCCTAGTCTCGCCGCTTCGCGGAGCCCGTGGTAGTGCCCAAAGGCCCGGGCGATGTCGACTTCGGGGCGAGCCCGAGCCGCGGGCCTGAGCCACCGCGGTCACACGACTAAAGGGGCGCGGTGTCGTGCGACGAGCATGGTCAATCGAGCGGTCGCTGTGGTGGATGGAGCGCTGTAGGGGCGAAATAGACCCGGTGGAGGCGGTGGGGCAAGGGCGGTACCGAGTGGTCACTCCTGGCGGAGCAGTCCACGATGGGTCAGGAGAGCCCCTTTGAACCGGGCCACACTGGCGGGTTCGAGATCGGAGGTTGGGCCAGTATTCACGTGGGAACTTCCCGACGCTGGGCGTTCGCGAATCTCTACCCTTCGCAGACACTCGACGAGCGACAGTGCCTCATCGTCTACTGGGAAGGTGCTGGGGCCCACTCAGGCCGGGGACCGCGGAAGTCATGGTCCCCGGAGATTCTTCGTGCTTCTGACGCGCGGACGTTATCAATCGTCACCGCCCAGCGATATCGGAAGTAGATCTCGCGGGCGATGAGATGTACTCGGGCGTCATGGGTCATCGCAGCCCGGCGCTGCGTGAGGTCGCGGAATCTCACCGCGACCACTTCGCGGAAGTCAATGTAGAGGTCTGGTTCGTCGTCTCCCGGAAGCGGTGGAAGCCAGAATGTGTGAACGTGGGCACGCTGAACAATTCCGCCGCGCTCGACCCAACCGCTCCGAAGCGCGGTGCGCTGCACTTGCGGCACGTCAGATATGGGACGTACGCGGGCCACGGTGATGAGACCGTCGGGACGAGACTTTGCGCCCAACTCGCACGACGGATGCAGTACCGCGACAGCGTGAAACGGTGCCCCGCCCGCCTGACACGAGTCGCGGTCAGGTGTGGCAAAGATGTCGCCATGCCTCGCCGGGTATAGGTCCTGGTCGTGCGGGGGCACCCAGTACTCGTCCGCCCGGGGGTATGTGGACACGGGTGTTCAGTCAGTCGACGAGGGTCACGAGCTCTTCGTCAAGCTCCGCTTCGATGCTCGTATCGAGGGTGATGGCCGGAAGCGGGTGGCCGTCCTCGCCGACCATGGGCTCGACTTCGTACCTCGCCTGGAACTCGTTGATGGCCTGCCACGACGCGTCTCCGGCCTCGATCCCCAGCCGCGACAACGTCTCGGACGGGATCTTGACTCCAGCGGCAATGGCACCAATGAGCAGGGTAAGTGTCCTCTTGAGTTCGCGGGCCTCTTCGTTTCCCGCCATCACCTCTTCCCAGACCCTGGGTTCGACGAGCCAGGCGGCGGTCTCAGCGTGGTAGCGAGCCACTCGCACGACGGGATGGTCGGCGAGTAGTTGGCGGAGCCGGCCTGAGGCAGACATGTCACGCAACTCAGATGTTCCTATCTCCGCTCCCGGGTCGAAGTTGTATGTGTTGTACGACATGTTGCTCATCATAGTGACCGTGTCGGGGAGAGTCAACGGCGCACTAGGGGATGCAGCCAGGGTCTGAGACGCTCAGACAACTGCTGCTCCCCGGTCGCGGAGG
>JAJZYE010000119.1 GCA_021806055.1 Actinomycetes bacterium
GCCCACCACCTACGGCGCCAAGTTCGCCCTGTTCGCCCTGGCGGTGGACCGCGACCTGACGCGCGCGCGCCGCGCGCGCGACGCCATCGCCGTGGGCAAGCTCTCGGGCGCGGTGGGCACGTACTCCAACATCGATCCGGCGGTCGAGGCCCACGTGTGCGCGGCCCTGGGGCTGACCCCGGTGCCCGCGACCCAGGTCATCGCCCGCGATCGCCACGCCGAGGTGCTCTACGCGGTCGCGTCCCTGGGCACCTCGATCGAGCAGTTCGCCCTGGAGGTGCGCCTCCTCGCGCGCTCGGAGGTGGGCGAGGCCTACGAGCCCTTCGCCGAGGGCCAGAAGGGCTCCTCGGCCATGCCCCACAAGCGCAACCCGGTGCGCGCGGAGCGCCTGTGCGGCCTCGCGCGGGTCCTGCGGGGCTACCTCCAGGCGGGGCTGGAGGACGTCGCGCTGTGGCACGAGCGCGACATCTCGCACTCCAGCGTCGAGCGGGTCATCCTGCCCGACGCGCTCTCCCTGGTGCTCTTCATGGCGCGCGACGCCGCGTCCCTGGCCGACGGCCTGGTGCTGGTGCCCGAGCGCGCCCGGGCCACCCTGCTCGAGGGCTCGCTCGGTCTGGTCTTCTCCCAGTCGGTGCTCCTGGCGCTGGTGGCGGCGGGGATGGCCCGCGACGACGCCTACCGCGTCGTCCAGCGCGCCGCGCGTCGCGCGGTCGAGGAGTCGCGGCCCCTGCGCGAGGTGGTGGCCCAGGACGAGTCCGTCGACCTCGACGAGGCGACCCTCGCGCACGTCTTCGACCCCGAACGGATGCTGGCGCACCGCCAGCGCTTTCTGGAGGCCCTGACGTGGTCGACCTGAGCACGACGCTGACCCACCTCTACGCCGGCAAGGTGCGCGACCTCTACGAGGTCGACGATGAGCACCTGTTGATGGTGGCCTCGGACCGGCTGAGCGCCTTCGACGTGGTGATGGCCGAGCCGATCCCCGACAAGGGCCGGGTGCTGACCGCGCTGACCCACTACTGGCTGCGCGAGGTCGGTGACGACGTGCCGAGCGCGCTGGTCACGTGCGACCCGGCCGAAATCGACCGCGTGGTCGCGGACTTCGCGCACTACCCGGCCTGGCACGGTCGCGCGATGCTGGTGCGCCGCGCGAGCATGGTGCCCCTGGAGTGCATCGTGCGCGGGCGCTTGGCCGGCCAGGCCTACGACGAGTACGTGGCGTCGGGAACGATCCACGGCGTGGCGGTGGCGCCGGGGCTGGCGCTCACCGACCCGCTCCCCGAGGTGATGTTCACCCCGTCGACCAAGGAGGCGTCGGGTCACGACCGCAACATCGGCCTGGACGAGGCGCGGGCGATCGTCGGGGCCGAGGTCCTCGACGCCGCCGCGACGCTGTGCCGCGACCTGTTCACGCGCGCCGCGGCGCGCCTGGCGCGCGTCGGCCTGGTGCTCGCCGACACCAAGTTCGAGGTGGGCCTGGTGGACGGCGAGTTGGTGGTGTGCGACGAGGTGCTGACCCCGGACTCGTCGCGGCTGTGGCCGGCCGACGAGATCCGCCGCGGTGAGGTGCCCCCGTCCTTCGACAAGCAGCCCTTTCGCGACTGGCTCGCGGCCCAGCCCTGGGACCGGACCCCCCCACCCCCCCCGGTGCCCGCGGCGATCGTGTCGATCACCGCGGCGCGCTACGTGGCGGCCTACGAGCGGGTGACCGGCCGGTCCCTCGACGACTGGTACGGTGCGTAGTCGTGGACTACCCGGTGATCGTCGACGTCAGCCTGCGCCCGGGCATCGCCGACCCCGAGGGTGCGACCATCGAGCGCGCCCTCCCGGCGTTGGGCTTCACCGGGGTGCGCGCGGTGCGCGCGGGGAAGACCTTCCGGCTGGTGATCGACGCGCCGGACGAGGCGACGGCGCTGGAGCGAGCCCGAGCCCTGGCCGAGCGGCTCCTCTCCAACCCGGTGATCGAGGACGCCACCGTGCGCGCGGGCGAGTCGTGACCCGCGTCGCCATCGTCGTCTTCCCGGGGTCGAACTGCGAGCACGACGCCGCCCTGGCGATGCGCGAGTTCGGGGTGGACAGCACCCTCGTGTTCCACACCGCCACCGACCTCGACGGCGCGGACGCCGTGATCCTGCCGGGCGGCTTCGCCCACGGCGACTACCTGCGCCCCGGGGCGCTGGCGCGCTTTTCGCCGGTCATGGGGGCGGTGGCGCGCGTCGCCGACGCGGGCGGTCCGGTGCTCGGCATCTGCAACGGCTTCCAGGTCCTGACCGAGGCGGGACTGCTCCCGGGGGCGCTGCAGAAGAACCGGGGCCTCACCTTCCTGAGCGAGCCGACGACCGTGGTGGTCGCCTCCACGCGCTCGGTGCTGACCCGCGCGGCGGTACCGGGCCAGGAGCTGGTCATCCCGATCAACCACTTCTCGGGGGCCTACACCTGCGACGACGCGACCTACCGCGAGCTGGTGGCGAACGATCAGATCGTGCTGCGCTACCGCGAGAACCCCAACGGCTCGCGCGACGACGTGGCGGGGATCGCCAACGTCGCGGGCAACGTGGTCGGGCTTATGCCTCACCCCGAGCGCGCCCTGTCGACGCTGCTGGGCAGCGCCGACGGGCGGGTGCTGCTCGAGGGGTTCGTCGAGTCGCTGGCGCGCGTCTAGGCGCGCGCGCGGGTGATCCCGGCGCGCTTGAGCACGTCGGCGGGCACGCCGGACTCGCGGAACGCACCGTAGCTGATGCCGTTGCGCGCGGCGTAGGACTTGGCGACCTTGACGAACTCCTTCTCGAGCCCCGACATGTCGACGCGCGTGGTGAGCCGGACGCGCTCGGCGTCGAGGTCGAAGCGCTTCTGGGTCAGCTCCAGGCGCTGGATGGGCGTCGCCGTGGCCAGGGCCTTGTCGATGCGGGCGATCTGCATGCTGATGGATTCGGGCGTGCGCTTGCGACCGCGCTTTCCCTTGCCGGCGGCCACCGCGTCGAGGTAGCGGCTAATGACACGGGACTCGTTACGACCCTGCGCGAGTTTGGCCTTGTGGTCGGCACTCATTACGCGCGGTGATGCCTTCTTCGCGGTGGTCTTCTTCGTCGTGGTGGCCATTGTTCTCCCGTACGTAGTAGGTGATATGGCAGTCTAGCCAACTAGTGGATATGTTTTGACACGAGAAGTCGATTCTAGACGAAAATTGTGATGTGGCATTGGTCTGGGCGTCGGTGGCGGGCACGCACCGCGGCGGATAACGATGATTTCTACGTGAATGCGAGCGTGGTGTGTCGCGCCAGTCCACCGGATGACCGCCGCGATGCCCTCGGGTGACCGCCGGGCGAACACCCGTCTCGCGACGGCGGGTATGGAGAGGTATTCGTGGTTCGAAGGCGTCCGGTTCGAACCGTCGACGACGCGAGCGATAGGGGTGTATTGCGCGTGTCGCGTCTCCTTCGACGGGGCCCGTGCGGGCGGCCGGTAGTTTGAGGGGGTGGACGTCGAACCCCTGCACCGCGCCCTGGGCCTCTTGGACGACGAACTGGCCCGCATCGAGACGGTGCTCGGTCGCGAGCCCAACCACCTCGAATTGGCCCTCTACGCGGTGATGTGGAGCGAGCACTGCTCCTACAAGTCCTCGCGCCTGCACCTGCGCCGGCTGCCCACCACCGCCCCCCAGGTCCTCGTCGGACCGGGCGAGAACGCGGGCGTGATCGACGCGGGCGACGGGATCGCGGTGGCGATCCGCATCGAGAGCCACAACCACCCCTCGGCGATCGAGCCCTACCAGGGGGCGGCCACCGGCGTGGGGGGGATCCTGCGCGACGTCTTCACGATGGGCGCGCGGCCGCTGGCGCTGATGGACCCCCTGTTCTTCGGCGACCTGGCCGACGCGCGCCAGCGCTGGCTGGTGGAGGGGGTGGTGTCGGGCATCTCGGGCTACGGGAACTCGGTCGGGGTGCCCACGATCGGCGGTGAGCTGACCTTCGACCCCGGCTACGCCCAGAACCCCCTGGTCAACGTGCTCTGCGCCGGCGCCATGCCGGTCGAACGCCTGGTCCTCGGCGTGGCCTCGGGCGAGGGCAACCTCGCGGTCCTGCTGGGCTCGACCACCGGCCGCGACGGGATCGGCGGGGTCTCGGTCCTGGCGTCGGCCGGCTTCGTCGGCGCCGACGGCGCGTCGTCGCTCGACGACGCCAAGCGGCCGAGCGTGCAGGTGGGCGACCCCTACGAGGAGAAGCGACTCATCGAGGCCTGCCTGGCGCTGCTCGACCAGAAGCTGGTCGTGGGCATCCAGGACCTGGGCGGCGCCGGACTGGTCTGCGCCACCAGCGAGACCGCGGCGCGCGGGGGCGTGGGCATGGACGTGGACGTGAACGCGGTGCCACTGCGCGAGGCGGGACTCGAGCCCTACGAGATCATGACCTCGGAGAGCCAGGAGCGGATGCTCGCGATCATTACGCCCGAGAACTGGCCCGCCGTGGCGGCGTTGTGCGAGACCTGGGAGGTGCGCGCGACGGTGGTGGGCCACGTGGTGGCGCCCGAGGCGGACGAGTCCGGGCGCCCCGTGGGCTGGCTGCGAGTGCGCGACGGCTTCGACGGCCCGGTGCTGGCCCGGGTCCCCGCGGCGTCACCGGCCGCCGACGCCC
>JAJZYE010000120.1 GCA_021806055.1 Actinomycetes bacterium
GCGTACTCGTCCGGCGTCGGCGCGTAGGCCAGATCGGTCGGCGCCTGCACGCTCTGCGTGTCGAGGGGCTCGTCGTCGACGTCGCCCAACGCGGGTGAGCCCTCGAGCTGGGTGAGCCACGCCCGGCCGTCGGCGAGCTGGGAGACGACGTAGCGGGGCACCTCGAGGCACGCCGGGGCGGTGGGCGTGAAGGGCAGGCTCGCGAAGCCCACGACTCCCGTGCCGGGCGGGCCGCCGTCGCCGCTGAGGCTGGTGGCGCGCAGCGCGTCCACCGCGCGCTGGACGTCGCGTAGGCCCGTGGCGAGGTGCAGGGTGAGCACGGCATCACCGAAGCCGCAGCGCACGGCGTCGCGCCCGTCGAGCAGCCATCCGGTGCGCGCGGCGCGCGCGCGGAGTCGGTCCAGGTCGAAGGGGGCGACCGCGGTGCGCCGGAACCTCACCGCGCCCTCGTCGCGAGGAACTGCTGGCTGAGCCCGCCCATGACGAAGCGATGGTTGACCGCGACGAAGCCCGCGCGGTTGAGCAGCGTGACGATGTCGTCGGTCGACGGCAGGTAGGCCGTCGACTGGGGCAGGTAGTGATAGGCGCGGCGACTGGACACGAGGGACCCGAGCAACGGCACGGCGTGGCGAAACCACAGCCGAAATCCCGCGCGCCAGAGTCCCGAGCGGGGCTCGGCCACCTCGAGGAAGGAGAGACGCCCGCCCGGTCGCACCACGCGGCCCATCTCGACGAAGGTGGCCGCGAGGTCGCTGAAGTTGCGCAACGCGTAGCCGCAGGTGAGCCCGTCGAAGGCGCCGTCGGCGAAGGGTAGGCGCACGGCGTCGGCCTGGACGCGGGCGCGCACGCCGTGGGCGGCGCTGAGCATGCCGAAGCTGAGGTCGGTGGCGACGGCGTGGTGGCCCTGGGCCGTGAGCTCGCGCGTGAAGTCGCCGGTGCCGGCCGCCACGTCCAGGATTCGGCTGGCCGGCGCCAGACGGAGGTCGCGTACCGCCCGACGCCGCCAGCGCGCGTCGAGCCCGAAGGTCATCAGCCTGTTGACCAGCTCGTAGCGCGGGGCGATCGCGTCGAACATCGCGCGCACCTGACGGGTCTTCTCCTCGCCCTGGGGCAGTGGGGGGCGGGGCATCTCAGCGGTAGTAGCGGTACACGACCTGGGCGACACACCCGGGCTTGGCGGCGTCGCGCACCTCCACCGTCACGTCGAGCGTGACCTGGACGCCACCCGACACCGGGTCGACGGACGCCATCGTGGCCCCCGCGCGCACGTACGAGCCCACGGGTACCGGGCTCGGGAAGCGCACGCGGTTGGCGCCGTAGTTGACGCCCATCGCCACGCCGTCGACGTGCAGGACCTGGCCCGCCAGGACCGGGACCAGGGACAGCGTGAAGTAGCCGTGGGCGATGGTGCCCTTGAAGGGGCCCGCGGCGGCGCGCACGGGATCGACGTGAATCCACTGGTGGTCACCGGTGGCTTGCGCGAAGAGATCGACGTCCTCCTGGGTCACCAGCCGGTACTCCGAGTACCCGAGGTGCGTGCCGACCAGGGGAGCCAGATCGTCCAGTGAGCCCACTCGTGTCGTCATCACCACCTCCGAGGCAACTCTACCGTCGGGGCCCGCCCGCCCTGCCACCTCGCGCCTCGCTCGTAGGATGGTCCCATGGCCGCGGTCCACGACGAGCAGCATCGCGACATCACGGGCGGATGGATACGAGCGGGCATCTTTGGCGTGAGCGACGGATTGGTGACGAACATCTCGCTCATCTTGGGCTTCGCCGGCGCCAACCCGGGTCACAACGTCGTGCGTCTGGCGGGGCTGGCGGGGCTGGTGGCCGGAGGCTTCTCCATGGCGACCGGCGAGTACCTCTCCATGCGAGCCCAGAAGGAGTTGCTGGAGTACGAGATCGACGTGGAGCGCCGCTCGATCGCGGCGAGCCCCGACGACGAGCGGGCCGAGTTGCGCGATCTCTTCGTGGCCCGGGGCATCGAGCCGTCGCTGGCCGAGCGGCTCTCCAGCGACCTGATGCGCGACCCCGACCTGGCGCTGCGCACGCACGCACGCGAGGAGCTCGGCGTCGACCCGTCGGCCACGGGGTCGCCGTGGGCGGCGTCGGTGGCGTCGCTGCTGACCTTCGCCCTGGGAGCGCTCGTGCCTCTCATCCCCTGGCTGTGGTCCCAGCACGGCAATGAGGTGGGCTGGTCGATTCTCTTCGCGGTGGCGGGTTCGGCCGCCGTCGGCGGCGGGATCGGGTGGTTCGCGCGGCGTGGCGTGGTGCGCTGGGCCCTGCGTCAGGTGATCCTCGGGGCGCTAGCCGCTGGCGTGACCTTCGCCGTCGGCCACTTTGTGGGCTCCTGAACGGGTGAAGCGCACGAGGCGGTCCTCACGCTCCACGCGAAAGCCTAACGAGCCGTAGAGTCGCCGCGCGGGCTCGTTGGAGCGATCGACGAAGAGGACGGCGGTGGCGACGCCCTTGCGCCGCAGCGCCGCCAGTCCCTGCGTGACCATCACGCGCCCGAGGTGGAGGTGCTGGAAGTCGGGGTGCACCGAGACCACGTAGATCTCCCCGTAGCGCTCGGCGTAGAGCTCGTGCACCTTCGTCCAGCACGATGCCACCAGGCGCCCACGCCACTCGAGGAGCAAGAAGCCCGACGGGTCGAACCACGCCTCGTTCAGCCGAGCGGCGAGGTCGGCGTGCGACCAGGCACCCTGCTCGGGGTGGTCGGCGAAGGCGGCGTTGTTCTGTTCGATCCACGCACGGTCGTCGACGCCCGGTTCGAACGTGCGAAGCGTCGCGTCCGGGGGAGGAGGCGTCGTCGCGACCGGCAGCGCGGCGCGCATGAACTGCAGCGTGCGCACGGTCACGCACCCGGCCACGTCGTGCGCGCCGCGGATCCACCAATCGATCTCGGGGTAGGTCTCGAGCAGGCGCGCCAGGAGCGCGGGGTCGAAGCCGCCACCGCACTGCTCCACGGACGGACGGGCCACGCCGGTGACCAGGGCGTAGCCGTCGAGAGCGCCGTCACCGTGCAGCCAGTGCTGGGCGACGCCGCCGTGGACGACGGTGCGCCGTCGTCCCTCATCGATGGCCTCACGACCGAGCGCCAGTTCGACGCGGTCGCAGAGGTTGAGCACCGCGACGCGCTCCTCACGGCTGAGGGACGTCACGCGGCGCCACGGGGAGGACATGGGGGAACGCTACCGGTCGCTCAGGCGCTGCGACTCGCGACACGGCTCAGCCGGCGAAGGAGGGCGCCGACGGTGCGCTCGGCGGCGACCAGCTCGGTGTAGACGTCGCTCGTCATGGTGTCGCCCTGGGTCTCGACGAGCGCCGTGATGCGCGCGGCCAGCTCCGTGAGCGTGGAGGTGATGGTGTTGAGTTCGTTGCGGGTGGTCATCGACATCCTCCGTGGCCCGGGAGCGGCGTCACACCCCGGCGCCTACTGTAGTGGTCGATGACGCGCACCCTTCCGACCGAGCCGGCGCCCATCGCGTGGTCGGCGATCGACGTGCGCGGGGACGAGGCGGGCGGCTTCCTCCAGAGCCAGCTGAGCCAGGACGTCGCTCGGGCGCGGGACGAGGAGGTCTGGACGTTGCTGCTCCAGCCCGACGGGGCGGTACTGACGTCCGGCTGGCTGGGGTCGCTGGACGACGGCTATCGGGTCACGGTGCCGCGCGCGCTGGCGGCGGCCTCACTCGAGCGCCTCCGGCGCTTCCACCGGCGGGTCCACTGCACGCTCGAGCTGGTCAGCACGGTGCCGGGGCCCTTCGCCACGCGCACCGCGCAGATCGACGCGCGGTGGCCGCTCGAGGGGGAGTACGCCCTGGCGCTGGCTCCCCAGAGCTACGGTCGACACTTCGTCGAGACGACGGTCTCGTTCGAGAAGGGCTGCTTCACCGGACAGGAGCTCGTGGGACGCCTCGACGCCCGCGGCGCCAACGTGCCCTGGCGTCTGGCCTACCTGGAGGGTCCCACGTTGGAGCGGGTCGCGGACACCGTGGCCAGTCGCGGTCCCGCGTCGCACCCCGCGGTGACGACGTGGGAGGCGGTGGCTGAGGGGGTGCGGGCCCTGGCGGTCGTGCACCGCACGCTCCTCGAGCCGGCTCACCTGGCGTCGCTGGAGGGCGTCACGGTCACGCCGGTACCGTGACACCGGCGTGCGCCTGGGTAGGGTGACGACCAGGAGGTTCGTGTGCGCCTGCCGTGCGACGGTCTGTTCATCAAGGTCTCGGGTCTCACCACCGAGCAGGACGCCCTGTTGGCGGTCGCGCTGGGGGCGAACGCGGTCGGCTTCGAGTTCGGCCCGACGCCGCGGCGGGTGTCGGCGCCGACCGTGCACGACATCGTGCGTCGCCTGCCGTCGGGCGTGATCTCGGTGGGGGTCTTCCGCCACGAGATGCCCCAGCGCATCGTGGCCACCGCGAACTCCCTCGGGCTCTCCGCGGTGCAGCTCGATGGTCCGATGACGGCCGACGAGGTGCGGTACGTGAGCGAGCGCGTGGCCACGGTCCTGCGTGGCACGGACGTCGACGTGCACGACGTGGAGGGTGTTGACTACCTGGTGGTGCTGGAGGAGTGGG
>JAJZYE010000121.1 GCA_021806055.1 Actinomycetes bacterium
CGCGACGACGACCACGCTGACGATCAGAGGGCTCGCACGGGGGCGCACCTACGCCGTGGCGGTGCGCGCGGTCGCGGCCACGGGCCCCGGCCCGACCTCCCCGGTGCGCCGCGTCACCACACGCGCCTGACGCCCGTCACCGACGTGTCAGACGCGTGACGATTGCGCGACGACGGCGACGGCGAGCCGCGTGCCACCTAGAATGACCAGGGTGGTAGTAGAGCCCAGTAGATGCCCGGTGTCGTGCTAGGAACGGGAGTCGGGGCCGTGCGCCTCGCGTTCGTCGCGACGACCCTTCTCGCGGGCACGCTCGTCGCGAACCCCGCGTCGCTCGCCGCCTCGACCACGACCACGACCGTGCCTACGACCACGACCACGACCGTTCCTACGACGGTGCCCAGTGGCGGGCTCACCCCGGCGAGCACTGCACCGAGCGGTCTCCCGCTCTACCAGTTCGTCGACTCCCAGTCGGGGCCGCTGCCGTGGAACGCCCTGTCCTTCGAGGGCCAGATCAATCACACCACGATGCTCGGCGGACCCCACGCCGTGAGCAGCGCCACACTCAGCGCACTGGCCTACCGGACCGCCGCGTCGGACGTCGCCCTCTACACCCAGCCCCCGAGCGGAACGGGGCAGTGGACGGACCTCACACCGCTCGCGGACGCCCCCCCACCGGGCGCGGACCCGATTCCCTTCATCGACCCCTCCGGTACGGCGGACGTCCTGTACGTGTCCACCACCGGTGACCTCATCCTGGTCTCCCACAACAATCCCCTGACCGCACTCTGGCTGCACACCCATCGCGACGGCCCGTGGCGCCCCCTGGTCGCGACCGACCTCAGCGCCCTCGCCGGCGTCCCCGCCGCCCAGGGGCTGCCCAGCATCGAGGTCACCGGGACGAGCGCGCTCGTGGCGGTGCGTACGCGCACCAACCACATCGTCGTCGTACCCCTGTCGTGGAGCGTGGGCCAGCCCGTCCCCAACGTGAGTGGCGCCCCGACCGACCTGTCGCAGGTGACCCACTCCGGCGCCGCGCGCAGCGACCCCGTGCTCCTCGCGGACACTCCGTCCTCGCTCGCCACGATTTCGGCGCGCGGGCACCTCGAGGTCTACTCGACGGTCTCGCTCGGCTCGACGCCCTGGACGGTCCAGGACCTGACGGCGGCCACCGCCGGACCGGTCGTGACGGGCGCGTTGGCCGCGGCCTCGAACGGCGCCGATGAGTTCATCGCCGCCCTCACCGCCAACGGTGACGTCGAACTTCTCTCCACCGCGCTCGGGACCTTCGCGTCACCCCCCGCGCCGTTCGTGCCGAGTCCGACGACGACCACCACCCCCGGCGCCACGGGGTCGGGCTCGACCACGACCACCGTGGTGGGCGCCACCCCGTGGACGGCCCTCAACGTCACGACCAACACCACCGCGGCGCCACCGCTGAGTGGCCAGCTCTACCTCAACGCCACGCCGACCCAGGTCACGATCGCCGGGGCGGCGGCGCACTGGGGCGACCTGTTCACGCTGACCAGCACCGCCGGCACCTACCCGTGGGCCGCGACCGACGTCTCGGTCACGGCCGGAAGCGCCGCGCGCACGGTGGGCCCGGTGGTGACCGGCCTACCCGTCAACGGCGTGCTCAGCCTGTTTGCGGCCGGCATCAACTCCCCTCCCCTCCAAGGGGTCGGCGTCTACGCGATACCGAGCAGCAAGTGGACCCAGGCGGTGAAGAACGGATGGCCAATACTGAGCGAGACGGGCGGCCTCGGCACGACCAGCTCGCCGTGGGTCGGCTTCACCTCGACCACGAGCGTGGCGTCCTCGCCCGACTACTTGATGGGCCAGAGTCTCTACAACGCACACCAGCGGGCCACCTGGCTCTCGTTCTGGACCGTCAGCGGGCCGCTGTCGGGCGAACCGCGCACCGCGGCGACCTACTACCTCCACGGCTTCTCGGCCGGCGCATGGGTCGCGAGCCAGATCGACCAGTACCGCGCACTGGGTGTCGGGCTGAAGCCCGACTGGGTCATCCTCGATCCCGAGGGGTACCCCGACGACCACTCCGGCCTCGACGCGCCCGGTGGCGCCTCGCCGGCGACCCTACGCCTGTACGCCACCTACTGGACGGCGATGCTCTCGGGCTGGGCCAAGGGCATCGCGTCGGTCGACCCGTCGCTCAACGCCGGCATCTACGCGACCCAGTCCGAGTACCGCAACTACTCCCTCGCGTCCCAGCCCCTCCCCGTCTTCGAAGCCCTGGCCTTCGGGGGCGGCGGGCCCATCCCCGTCCCCGGAGCGAGCGGCAACAACATCCGCGGCTTCATCGCCTTCGGCGCCGTGTGCAGCCCCACCTCAACGCTGCAGTCCGAGGAGCAGACGCTGCTCAACGCCCCCTGGGGCGGCCAGTTCAACACGCTGCAGTTCAACGCTGGCGTGTACTGCCCACCCGCGTCGCCCTAGTGTGAACGCGTGAGCGACAGCAACGACCCCGGGCGGTCCCACGAGTTGCGCGATCGGCTCCGCCAGCTGGCCCAGCCGCTGGTCGACTCGCTCGACGCCCGGCTACGCGAGCAGGTCGACGCGCGCGTCGAGCAGCGCGTCACCGATCTGCTCGCCGACAAACTCACAGTCCTCGAACACGCCATCGCCGACCTGGACCGCACCGTCACGCAGCTGCGCGATCGTCTCGATCACCTCGATCAGCCCTGATCGCCGGAGTGCGGCGGACGCGCCAGACGATCACGACGCACCGCCCAGCGAACCGTCACCACGCTGAGCACGACGAGCGCCGCCACGAATACCGAGAAGACCGCCACGAACACGCCACCACGCTAGGGCGTGTCACACGGTGCCGCAACAGTGGAGCCATGAACACGACGCCCCTCTCGGTCATCGAGCGACTGCGCGGCGACGTGACTGATCGTCCGCCCGCCGACGTCGCCAGCGCGGCGCGGCTGCGGACCACCCTCGCCGACGGCGTCGCCCGCGCCGTCGGCGGCCACGACGCGAGCACCACGCTGGTCGTGCGGGCCAGCGACCTGCGCCGAACGAACACGGGAACCGGGCCCGCGTCGACCCTCGGGCGAACGCGCGGCGCCCTCGTCGGTGTCCTCGTGCGCCTGCTGAGCGTAGGGGTCGTCGCGAACCCCTGGGGCGACGCGATCACCGCCTGGCGCGCGTCGTCTCCCCACGACCCGCTGCTGGCCGCGCTGGATCATCTCGACGACGACGAGCACGCGCGCCTGCGCGCTGACGTCGTCGCGCACGCGACCATCCTGGTCGACGCACTCGCCGGAATCGACCCGCGGTGGTTGCCGCGTAGCGGCGTGCGCGCCCGCGTGAGCCTGGCGGGCTCGCGTCTCGAGTTGCACGACGCCATCGACCTCATGATCGGCGTCAACGGGTCGCACGCCTCGATCTGCCTCCTCGACGTCACCACCGCGGCGCTCGACGCCGACGACGACCGCGTCGCGCGCTTCCACGCCCTGGTCCAGACTCTGCGCACATCACGGTCTCCCCGACGCAGCGCGCTCTTCTCGAGCGCCACCGGCGAACTGCGAGTTCTCGACGTGGACCACGAGCTCCTCCAGCAGGCGGCGCGCGACGTCCTCGCCCAGGTGCGTCGTCGGGTCACACCGTGACGGCGTCGTTGATCCAGCGGCGCCTCAGCGTCGAGCACGTACGCGACCTCATTACGAGCGCGCCCTACGAGTCGGCTCACCTGCACGACGTGCAGCGCGCATCGTTCGCCCTGCACCTGCGCGGCGTCGCACGCCCCGGCCACCGCCGTCTCGACGCCTGGTCCGTCGAGCACGCGCGCCAGGCGCCGCGCGCCTTCCTCTGGACGCCGGGCGCGGCGCGGCGCACGATCGGCAACGCCACAGTGCGCCGCGCGCACCGCGAGGCCACGACGCTGCCCGAGGCCCTGGACCACGAACTCGACGCGCGCCGGGCGCGGGCGGCCGCGGGCTACGCGCGTCCCGGCTCGCTCGACTACTGGCTCGAGTCCCTCCCCCCCGCGGTGCTCTCCCTCGTGCGAGCCGAAGCCCTCACGTGGGTCGCCACGCTCGTCGAGTGCACCCGCGGCCTGGCACTGCCCTGGGCCATCGTGACCAGCGACGCCTACTACGACCTCGCCGGTGCGCGCACCACCCTGCGCGGACGTCGCGACCTCGTCGTCGTACCCGACGAGCGTCGCGTCGTGGTGCGCCTGCGCTCCGGCCAGCCGGGTCGCTACGCGGGAACCGGGCTGCGCGTCGACCTGCTGGTCGACTCCCTCGCCGAGCCATCGACGCCGGCGGCCGCGCGCATGATCGGCCTCTGGCCCGAGGCCGGCGTCGCTCTCGCCGTGGACGGCACGCTCGAGAACCTACGCGCCGCGGCACGCGCTCTCGTGCGCACGGCCGGGGCCCCGTCGACGCAGGCCGTGCACCAGGCGGCCTGAATCGAACACGCGGGGCCGACGCCGGCGCCACTGGCACCAGGAAATTCGACGGGGGGCCCGGGCCACTAGCGTGGTACGGTCATGACGCTCCGCACATCCCTTCGCAACATCGCCATCATCGCCCACGTCGACCACGGG
>JAJZYE010000122.1 GCA_021806055.1 Actinomycetes bacterium
CGGGTGATCGCGCACGTGTCGCGGCAACCTCGCATGGCAGCGTGGCACGCGGCGCTCGACAGTGACCCCCTCGACCGTCGGATGCTCTCGCTGTTTAGCGCCGCTGCGCAGCATCGCGTCGACCAGGTGATCGGCCCGTTGACCCGCCGCACGTCGCGACGGCCCTACGGGTTTCTCCTTGAGCATCGGCGAGGTGAGCCGCAGATCCGATTGGACCCACCGCACGTCATGGCGTTGGGTGACGATGAGGCTCGTGTGACGTTGGCGCGTGTCTTGTCGCGTTACGCCGCGTCACTCGGCGACGACCGCCGTGCACTGCTCGCCCAGTTCACGCCCGTGGAGGTGGCGCGCGAGGTTGCGGGGATTGCGTCCGTTGGTCGTGAGGACTATGTCGTGCTACTGCTCGGCCGTGACGCAGACGATCCGTTGGTTCTGCGAGTGCGCGAGGCCGTGGCGTCAGCGGTGACGTGGGCGCGTGGTAGCGACGAGCGCGGCAGCGACGGTGAGCGGGTGGTCGCCGGGCAGCGGCTCCTGGCGTCCACGCCCGACGAGTTCCTCGGCTGGTACGACGCGCCAGCGGGCGGGAGGGATCGTAGTTTCTACGTTCGTCGACTCGATCCGCATCGCGCGGCGGTGGATCTCGCTCGCCTCGACCGTCGACGCCTCGAGGTCTACGGCCGCGCGTGCGCCGGCGTCCTGGCTCGCGCGCACGCGCGCTCCGGGTCGAGTGACCTGATCGCGGGCTACCTGGGCGAGGGCGAGCGATTCGCCACTTCGATGGCGGCGTTCGCCCAGGCATACCGCAAGCGCAACGAAGCGCGGTGGCGTCGCGCGCGCCGGGCCCTTCGACGGGGCTCTCTGGGCGGTGAACCGAACGGCGGCGATGCGACGATCGTCTGAAGCGCTGGTAAAATGATGGTTGCGGGGATGTAGCTCAGTTGGTAGAGCGCGGGCTTTGCAAGCCTGAGGTCGTGGGTTCGATCCCCATCGTCTCCACCGAGGGGTGGTACGGGAAGAGTCGCAGGCGGCTTACGAGAATACGGTCAACCTTTCGTAGCGACGACACGAACGGTTTGCCACCGTCACCACCGAGACGCCTCTAGTAGCGTGCGAAGTCGACGCGCCGGCCCGGCGCGGTTACGGCTACGTCCATCTTCCTCTTGCACTGGTGAGAATTGTGTCGTTGGGCTGTGCTACGGCCACCGACTGTTGGCGCCGCTCGCGCGGCCACGGCACTACTCCTGGTGGCCGTGGTCCTTCAGCCACTGGGCGTGGCCGGGGTTGCGAGGGTCGAGGAGGTCGTCGACGACGTCGCCGACGCTGTCCAGCGCGTTCATCTCCTCACTGAGGTCCTCGTCCCTGGTGGTCACCGTCGAGATATCCTCGACGACTCGCCCCGATGGGAAGGTGGCGACGCCCGGCGCGAACGCGTCGAGCGGGTCCGCGATGTGGCGCTCGGGCTCGCGGTCCGCGAGCTGTTCGGCGAGCTCGGGCTCGGATGCGGGCTCGGGCTCGGGCTCGTGGTCGTTACTGGTTCCCTCGGTCACGCGCACCTCCTGTCATCGCGGATAACACCGCGACACGCCGCTCCATCGTACCGGGGCGCCGTCGGTCGCGCCCGGCGAGACACCACGGCTAGGTGTCGCGGTAGTGCTCGCGCCAGATCACCCGATAGAGCTTCACCTTGCGCGGAATCGCCCGCAGCCCGGGGATGAGTGGCAGGAAGAAGAGCACCAGGGTGAGGACGATCATGATGGCGAACACCTCGAGGTCGCCGCTGTGCGACGAGTTCATCGGCGGCACCTGGTACCAGAAGGTGTAGAGCCACAGCCAGGGCTGGCCCGGGTAGCTGCCGGTCTCGTTCATCATTCCCCACTGGTCGCCGAGCATGTGCTGCTTCTGGGCCAGGCTCCCCAAGTAGCTCCCGTCGGCGATGAAGAGCAGGGGCTTCGTGTAGTCCGTGGTGTAGAAGCCGTTGCCCGAGAGCAGTGCCGTGTCCAGGGCCCCGGTACGGGCCATGTGGGTCAGGTCGTTGATCAGCACCGGCACCGGTCCCGCGTTGGTCGCGGGGACCACCACGTTGCCGTGGGTGAAGGTCATGCGTCCCGCGACCTTGGTGTAGTTCGCGACCCAGGTGGACCGAGTGCTCGCCCGGGCCTTCTCCCACGCGGTGAGGCTCGCCTTGAGCACCGGGTTGTTGGGTTGCGAGCGCAAGGGGTTGATCACGAAGTCGTTCGCCGAGTTGATCGGGATGCGCACGCCCACCCACCGGGCCAGGGCGAGCGGCCCCAACTGCTGACCGGGACCATTGTGGTTGTAGGGAGCCCCGTAGGAGGCTGAGAGCGACGTGCCGTTGAGTTCGCTTAGCGCGGTCGTGGCGAAGTCGATCGGCGCGGCGTTGGACCACTTCTTGATCGTGATCGCCGGCTCGTCGGGCGACCCGAACACCACGGCCAGCAGCACCACCAGGATGCCGACGACCACGATCGCGATGGTTCCCTCCTTGATGATGTCGTAGGGGCTGTAGCCGCCCTTGTACTCCGGGGCGTCGACGTCGGGCCGGAATCGCGTGGTGCTCACTTGGTCGCTCCTTCGGTGGTAGCGGCGGACGTGGCGGACGCGGCGTCGTCGTAGGGCGGCACCACCCCCTTCATGCGCACCAGGATCACGTGCACGGCAGTCAGGATGACGGCGACCAGCGGCAGCAGCACGATGTGCCACATCAGCATCTGGCCCATGTTGAGAACGTTGAAGTAGGCCCCACCACCGGTGGCGTTGATGCCGTCCTTCGCCTGGGTCGAGATCCACTGGGAGTCGAAGTTGCTCTGCGAGACGTAGCCGGTGAAGGCGGTCATGAGCGAGGCGAGGAACGTGACCACGCCGGTCATCCAGGTGGCCGTGCGCCCTCCGCGCCAGGCCCCCATGAAGAACTTGCCCCACAGGTGTACGACCATCGCGAAGAAGAAGACCTCGACGCTCCACAGGTGCAGCGAGTTGACGAAGTGGCCGATGAACGAGCCGTGCCACCACGAGGGTCCGCGCAACGCCAGGATGCAGCCGGTGGCGATCACCAGGATCAGTGACGCCAGGGTGGCGACGCCGAATACGTAGATCCACGACGAGACGTAGCTGGGCTGGGTGTCGGGGAGGAGCTTCTCGGGGGGTAGCTTGCCCGCCGCGCGGTGGCGCAGTCGGGTCGTCCACTGGCGCTCGATCTCGGTGCTGCTCATCGGTTCCCCTTTCGGCGGTTGTGGCCTGGGAAGGGCAGTAGCAGGGCGGCCACGAAGGTGATCACCATGAGACAGATCACGATGAAGTTGGCGTAGCTGATGTAGAGCCAGTGCCAGTGGATGAAGTGGCCGTAGTTATTGAGCGGAATCAGCGCCGCGAGAAACGAGTACAACGCCATAGATCTCCCAGTCTCAGAGACGGGCTCGCCCGACTCGTGCTGTCCAGTGTGTCACACCGCTGCGGGTACCACTAGGGCCTAGAGGCCCGCGGGCACCGTCACCGGTGACGCCACCTCTCCTTTTCTAGTACCGGGCTCGCGGTCGTGCGCGCTCTGGCGCAGGTGGAACTGGGTGACGCCGATGGTGAGTGACACCGCGCCGGCGACGTGTAGCTCGACGAGCACCGGTGGCACGTGCGTCAGGTACTGCGAGACACCGATCACCGCCTGGACCAGGGAGATGAGAACCAGTCGCCGCACGCCGAGCTGCAGGGGCTGGGGTGCGCTGGAGTGCCAGATGGCGAATAGCAGGCCGACGACGATCCCCACGAACAGCATGGCGGCGACCGAGTGCACCCACACGGCGTCCACGAAGGAAAAGGGGAGCCGCCGCGCCACGAGCTGGCCCTGGGCGTTGCCCGCGTGGGGGCCCGAGCCCGTGGCGGCCGTACCGGCGATCAGGAGGATCACGAAGGGAATCCAGAGGAGGCGCGCGACCAGACGGAAGTGGGGATCACGGACGTCGCAACGGGTACCGGGTCCGTAGACGTACTTCGAGCGGTGGTAGAGCACCGCGCCGAGGACCACCATCGCCAGGGAGAGCAGCATGTGGCTCGACACCAGCCAGGGGTTGAGCTTGGAGTAGACGACGAAGGCGCCGAGGATCGCGTTGGCCACCACGCCAGCGATTAGCAGGGCGGAGAGCACCACCAGGTCGCGACGGTAGACCCGGCGCGCCAGTGCGGCGAGGAACGTGGCCCCAATGACCAGGACCAGGGCGAGGGTCACCATCCGATTCGCGTACTCGATCAGGGGATGGATGCTCCACGAGCCGGTGACCCGGTGGTGGAAACAGGTCGGCCAGTCGGGACAGCCGAGGCCCGACCCGGTCAGGCGCACCGCCGCTCCGGTCAGGATGATCACGATGAGCGAGAGGAAGGTGGCGAAGGCGAACCAGCGAAAGGCGGGAACCGAGACCGTACGGCGTGGGGAGTGGGGCACGTCCGTAGCCTAGGTAATCGGCGACTCGTAGACTGCGCCGTATGACACTCTCGGTCACGGCACCGCGGGCTCGCCTCGACGTGCTGCGCGGGTACGTGGCGCTCACCAAGCCGCGGATCATCGA